>JAKDIK010000251.1 GCA_030450535.1 Propionibacteriaceae bacterium | reverse complement strand
CCCAGGCCGCGTCGCCGGGCCGCACCTCGTGCACGCTCGCTGGGTACGCTGACTCCTCGTGACCGCACGGACTCCGCTCACCCTGCCCGCACCGGACGCCGACGCCTACCTCGCGTGGCTCCAGGAAACCTCCGAGGAAGCCCTCGCCGCCGCGCGCGAGGACGTCCGGTTGCTCAAGGAGCAGCCGCCCGCGACCGCGCTGGAGACCCTGCAGGTCTGGAACGATGTCGACATCGCGCTCGGCGCGACGCTCGCCCGGTGCGAGCTGTTCAGCGAGGTGCACCCGGACGCCGGCGTCCGCGAGGCCGCCGACGCCGCGTCGATGGCGGCCCGGCAGCTCTCCACCGAGTTCGGACTCGACCCCGACCTGTACGCCGTCTTCGCCGGCCTCGACCACGACGGGCTGGACGCCGACGCCACCCGCCTGCTGGACAAGACCCTGCGCTCCTTCCGCCGCTCGGGCGTCGCCGCCGACCCCGAGACCCGCGAGCGCATCCGGGTCATCCGGGAGCGCCTGACCGCCCTCGGCCAGTCGTTCGGCAGGACGATCCGTGAGGGCACCCGCTCCATCCGGGTGCGTCCCGAGCAGTTGGCGGGCCTTCCCGCCGACTGGATCGACGCCCACCCGGCCGGCGACGACGGCCTCGTCACCGTCACCACCGACTACCCGGATGCCATCCCGTTCCGCACGTTCGCCCACGACGCCGTCGCCCGGCGCGACCTGCTCGTCGCCTCCAGCACGATCGGCTACCCCGATAACGTGCCCGTCCTGCGCGAGATCTTCGGCCTGCGCGCCGAGCTCGCCGGCCTGCTCGGCTACGACTCCTGGCCCGACTTCGACGCCGAGGTCAAGATGATCGAGCGCGGTCCCGCCATCGCCGAATTCATCGAACGGATTTCCGATCTCGCCCTTGAACCGGCCCGCCGCGACGTGGGCGTCCTGCTCGAGCGCCTGCGCCAGGACCGGCCGGACGCCGAGCGGGTCGAGTCCTCCGACACCGCCTACTACGCCGAGCTGGTCCGCAAGGAGCAACTGGACGTCGACGCCCAGCTCGTCCGTACCTACTTCGACTTCGGACGGGTCCGCGCCGGACTGCTCGACGTGACCGGGCGCCTGTTCGGCCTCACCTACTCCCCGCGCACCGACCTGCCGGTCTGGCACGAGGCCGTCACGGCCTACGATGTCGCCCGCGCCGCCGACGGCGAGCCCCTTGGCCGCATCTACCTCGACCTCCACCCGCGCGAGGGCAAGTTCAAGCACGCCGCCCAGTTCACCCTCGTCAACGGCATCGCCGGCCGTCAGCTCCCCGAGGGCACGCTGGTCTGCAACTTCCCGACCGGGCTGATGGAGCACTCCGACGTCGTCACGCTGTTCCACGAGTTCGGCCACCTCGTGCACCATCTCGTCGGCGGCCACCAGCCGTGGGCGGAATTCTCCGGCGTCGCCACCGAGTGGGACTTCGTCGAGGCGCCCAGCCAGATGCTCGAGGAGTGGGCGTGGGACGCCGACGTCCTGGCCGGCTTCGCCACGAACGCCGCGGGCGAGCCCATTCCGGCCGACCTCGTCGCCCGCATGCGCCGCGCCGACGACTTCGGCAAGGGCTACTTCGCCCGGACGCAGATGTTCTATGCCGCGCTGTCGTACTACCTGCACCTCGAGAATCCCGAGGATCTCGTCGCCCGCACCCGCGAGCTGCAGGAGCGCTACTCGATGTTCCCCTTCGTCGAGGGCACCTGCATGCCGGCGAGCTTCGGGCACCTGGACGGCTACGGCTCGGGCTACTACACCTACATGTGGAGCCTCGTCATCGCCAAGGACATGTTCAGCGCCTTCGATCCCGATCACCTCTTCGCCGCCGACGTCGCCACCCGCTATCGCGACCGCGTCCTGGCCCCGGGCGGCACCAAGGACGCGGCGGACCTGGTCCGCGACTTCCTGGGTCGCGACTACAGCTTCGACGCCTACGCCGCGTGGCTGGCCGAGTAGGAGCGAGGGGCGAGCGACGTGTCGAGACGTCCCTTCGACGCGCCATCCCGGGACAAACCCACTCACGTGGGTGAGCTTTTCCCGCAATCGGTCCGAAACCGGGACAAACCCACTCATGTGAGTGAGTTTCTCCCGCCCGCGAACCAGGGCAGCACGCTCGGCCCTGGGCGCGCTGGCACGCTCAGCGCCGTGGTTGCTGGCGGATCGAGTGTCGGATTTCCCTCACTTTCCTCCGCCCAGCACCGACGTGCCTCCTCCATGCCTGTCGATGTCCCTTCGACACGCCGGCTCGGCCCTCACCAGCCAGTCAGGGATCGAGCCACGGACTCTGGGAACCGCTTGGCCGCGAGTAGCGTGCGGGCCATGCTCATCACGCCACTGACCGAGCTGACCCGAAGCGACATCGCCGTCGCAGGCGGCAAGGGGGCCAACCTCGGCGAAGCCCTCCGGGCCGGATTCCGGGTGCCCGCCGGATTCGTCGTCACGACGGCCGCCTACGACGACTACATCGCTTCCCTCGGCCTCCGCGACCGCATCGCGGAGCTGGTGGACCTGCCCGACGGGGCCGCCCGGATTCGCGCCCCCTTCGATGCCCCGCTGCCGGACGCCACCGCCTCGGCCCTGGCGTCCGCCACGAGCAACCTGCCCGGCCCGTTCGCCGATCCGCGAGGACGCGCTGGCCGCCCAGGGCCTCGCCTGGCCCGTGATGCGGCGGCTGCTGCGGGAGGCCGGCCGCCGACTCGGCGACGCCCTGGCCGATCCGATGGACGTCTGCTGGCTCACCTACGACGAACTCGCCGCCCACCTGGACGCCGCCGACAAAGGCCGGCCCGTGCCCGACCAGCAGGACGCGGTCGAGGCCCGCAGGGTGGTCTGGCGCGGCCAGAAACGCGCCACGCCGCCGTAGTATCTGCCCAAGTCACGGGCCATGTCCCTGTGGGACTCGTTCCTGCCCGCCCGCGACAATGCCGCCGACGGCGCCGTCCTCACCGGCACCGCCCGCAGCGGCGGGATCTTCACCGGCACGGCCCGGGTGCTGGATGACCCGGACGCCTTCGGCACCTTCGAGCCCGGCGACATCCTCGTCGCCCCGATCACGACGCCGGCGTTCACCCCGCTGTTCGCGCTGGCGTCCGGCGTGGTGACCGACATCGGCGGCATCCTCTCGCATAGCTCGATCGTCGCCCGCGAGTACGGCATCCCCGCCGTGCTGGGCACCGGCACGGCCACGCGACGCATCCGCTCGGGCGACACCATCACGGTGGACGGCGACCACGGCCGCGTTCTCCTGACGGACGCCGCATCGACCGCTACTCCCGAGGCAGAGCGCTCCCGGACGCCGTGGGTGGTCGCGGGCCTGGCAGCCGCAGCGGTGGCCGGCATCGTCCTCCTGCGGCGGGGGCGCTTCGGGCGCTGACGCCCGAGGGGCGGACGCCGCGCATGCGGTGGGCCGACCGTCCGCTTAGCCTGCTCCCCTGAGGAGGCGACATGCGGGTGCATCGGGCGTGGTGGGTCGCGTTCGTGACCCTGCTCGCGCTCGTGTCCGCGGCGGCGTTTCGATCCTCGACCGGCGTGCTGTTCATCCCCATCGAGACCGAATTCGGGTGGGACCGCCGCACGACCTCGGCCGCCGTCTCCATCAACCTCGTCCTCCACGGCCTCACGGCACCGTTCGCCGCCGCGATCATGGAGCGCTGGGGCGTCCGCCGCACGGTCGCCGTCGCGCTGGCCATCGTCGGCATCTCGAGCGGGCTCACGACGGTCATGACGCAGCCCTGGCACCTGTGGCTGCTGTGGGGCGTGTTCATCGGCGTCGGCACGGGCGCCATGGCGCTCGTGCTCGGCGCGATCGTGGCGAACCGCTGGTTCGACACCCACCGCGGCTTTGAGACGGACATCTTCTCGGCGGCGAACGCGACGGGCCAGCTCAGCTTCCTGCCGCTCATCGCGGTGCTCGCCGACCGGCCGGGCTGACGCTGGGCGGCGGGCGCCGTCGCGGTCGCCTCGTTAGCCCTCGTGCCGTTCGTGCTCTGGCTACTGGGCGACCGGCCCGCCGACGTGGGGCTGCGCCCCTACGGCGCGGCCGACCTCACCCTCGACGCCCCGCTCCCGCCCGACCCGCGCAGCGAGCCCGCCGAGGGGCCCACACCGGGCCCGGTGGCGCTGGCGCATGGCACGCTCAGGGACGCCCTGGGCCGCTGGCCGTTCTGGCCCGTGGTCGTGTCCTTCTCGTGTGCGGCTGGCGCACCAACGGGCTGATCCAGACCCACTTCATCCCGGCCGCCGACGACTTCGGCATGTTCGCCCTGCCGGTCGTGATGGCCGCCGACATCGG
>JAKDIK010000250.1 GCA_030450535.1 Propionibacteriaceae bacterium | reverse complement strand
GATCACGTCGGCGAGTCCGAACACCTGCTGCCAGCCTGCCGGCTGCGCCGGTGAATTCCATCCCGCCGGCTGCCAATCGCCCGCCACGATCGCGGCGAGGTGGCGCGGCTGCTCGGGCAGCGTCGCGTCGATGGCGGTCAGGTCGGCGTCCGAGGGCCGCCGCGTCACACCCGGCAACGGGGTGGCCTCGTCGCCGGTGGAGAAGAACACGCGGCCCGCCTCGAACAGCGCCACGTCCTCGGTCCCGCGCGACGCGTTGCGGGCCAGCGCGCCGAACAACCCGGGCAGGATCGTCGTCCGCAGCACCGGCGCGGTGTCGGCCAGCGGATTCGCCAGCCGGACGGCGCGTCGCCGCTTGTCATCGGGCGGAAGGCCCAGCGCGTTGGCGTCCGTGTCCGCCACCCACGGGAACGTGAGCACCTCGACGAAGCCGCTCGTCGCCATCGCCCGCGTCAGGGCGCGGCGCAGCTGCTGCTCGCGGGTGTACCCGCGGCCCGCGGGGGCCGTCGGCACGATCGAGGGCACCTGGTCGTAGCCGACCTTGATGCCGACCTCCTCAACGTAGTCGTAGGGGTCCACGAGATCCGAGCGCCAGGTGGGTGGGGTGAGGGTGAGGGTCTCCCCCGCCTCGACCTCCTCGGCCTCGACCTCCACCGCCTCGGTCCCGGCCTTCGCGGCGGGGGCCCGCACGACGTCCACGCCGGACGCGGTGAGGATGTCCACGACCTGCTTCGACGTCACCGGCATCCCCAGGATCCGCGCCGGCAGGCCGGCGTCGATGGTCGTCGTCGGCATGGGAGGGACGCTGCCCGCCACCGTCTCAGCGACCAGCCTCCCCCCGCCCAGCTCGGCGAGCAGCTCCGCGACGCGGCGCGCAGCGGAGTAGGACGCCCCCGGGTCGACGTGGCGCTCGAACCGCTTGGACGCCTCGCTCACCAGTCTGTGCCGGCGCGAGCTCCGCGCGATCGCGATCGGGTCGAAGTGCGCCGCCTCGATGACGATCCGGGTCGTCGAGGCCCGCAGCTCGGTGTTCTCCCCGCCCATGACGCCGGCGAGGCCGATCGCGCCGGTGTCGTCGGCGATGACCAGATCCTCGGGGTCGAGCGTCCTCGTCGCGCCGTCGAGGGTGACGAGCGTCTCCCCCGGCTCGGCCCGCCGCACGACGATGGGCCCGGCGAGGGCGTCCGCGTCGTAACAGTGGTTCGGCTGGCCCGTTTCGAGCATCACGTAGTTGGAGATGTCGACGCTCAGCGAGATCGAGCGCATGCCGCAGGCCGCCAGCCGCTGCCGCAGCCACGCCGGACTCGGCGCGGCGGGATCGAAGCCCTCGACGGTCAACGCGACGAACAGGCTGCACGCCTCCGACTCCAGCCGCACCGGATACCCGCCTTCGGACGCCGCGGGCGTCGGGTGGGTGATCACGTCGGTGAACGCCACGTCGAGCGCCTGCGCCGCCTCGCGGGCGAGTCCGCGGACGCTCAGGCAGTGGCCCATGTCGGAGGTGATCGGCATGTCGAGCACCTCGTCGCCCACACCCATGGCCGCCAGCGCGGGGACGCCGAGGGCCCACTCCGCGCCGTCGGGCGTGGTCGGCGGCAACACGATGATGCCGGAGTGGTCCTCGCCGAGGCCCAGCTCGTCCTCGGCGCAGATCATGCCGTCGGAGAGGTGCCCGTACGTCTTGCGCGAACCGATCGTGAAGCCGCCGGGCAGCGTCGTGCCCACCAGTGCGACGACCACGTGGTCGCCGGCCGCGAAGTTCAGCGCGCCGCAGATGATGCCGCGAGGGAAATACTCGTCGTACCGGGAGGCGAGCACGCCCAGCTCGGCCAGACCGGCGTCCGCCACGGGGTCGATGAGGATCGGCTCGACCTCCTCCCCCCGCCGCAGGGGTCCGGGCGCGGCGTCCGGGGCCAGCTCGGGACCGACGTCCACGTGGCACCAGCGGATCGTCTTGCCGTTCTTCTGGGGCTCCTCGACGAAGTCGACGACCCGACCGATGACCAGCGGGCCCGTGATGTCGCCGCCGATGGTCTCGACGCGTTCGACCTCCAGGCCGGCGCGCACGAGCGCCTCGCCCAGCTCGCGTCCGGTGAGGCTCGCGGGCAGCGCGGCGTACTCGGCGATCCAGTTCTTCGTGACCCTCACCGGGCTTCTCCCTTCAGCGACCGGCTGAACCGGACGTCGCCCTCGACCATGTCGCGCATGTCCTCGGCGTTGTTGCGGAACATCAGCGTCCGTTCGATGCCCATCCCGAACGCGAAGCCGGAGTAGACGTCGGCGTCCACGCCCGCCGCGCGCAGCACGCGGGGGTTCACGACGCCGCAGCCGCCCCACTCGATCCAGCCCTCGCTGCGGCAGGTGCGGCAGGGCGCGTCCGGGTTCCCGACCGAGGCGCCGTGGCACACGAAGCACTCCAGATCCATTTCGGCACTCGGCTCGGTGAACGGGAAGTAGTTGGGGCGAAAGCGCGTCCGGACGTCGCCGAACATCGCCCGCGCCAGGTGGTCGAGCGTGCCCTTCAGGTGGGCCAGCGTGATGCCCTTGTCGACCACCAGTCCCTCGATCTGGTGGAACGCCGGCACGTGCGTCGCGTCGAACTCATCCGAGCGGAACACCTTGCCCGGGCACACCACGTAGACGGGCAGCTCGCGGTTCAGCAGCGCACGGATCTGCACCGGCGACGTGTGCGTCCGCAGGACGCGGTGCGCGGACGCCGGCTCGACGAACAGCGTGTCGGTCTCGGCGCGCGCCGGGTGATCGGGGTGCAGGTTGAGGGCGTCGAAATTCATCCACTCGGCCTCAACCTCGGGCCCCTCGGCGATCTCCCAGCCCATCGCGACGAACACGTCGCCCATGAGATCCATCAGCCCGGTGATCGGGTGGATCGCGCCGGTCGGCGCCAGGGACACCGGCAGCGTGACGTCGATCGCCTCGTCGGCGAGGGCCCGCTCCAGCTCGGCGGCCTCGACCTCCTCCGCGCGGGACGCCAGCGCGGCGTTGATCTGCCCCCGCGCCGCACCCATGCGGCGTCCGGCGTCCTTGCGGGCGGCCGGCGGCAGCGCGCCGATCTCGCGGTTGGCCAGCGCGATCGGCGACCGGTCACCGGTGTGCGCGAGGCGGGCAGCCTTCAGCTCGGCGCTGGTGGACGCCCCCGCGAACGCGGCGAGGGCGTCCGAGACGGTCGCCGCGAGCGATTCCTCGCTCAGCGCCGCGTTCTGCTGGGGGTCGTGATTCTCGTTCGGCCCGGACATGGGTGCTCCTGATTCGTGGCCTGGGTGCATGGAGTTTCGGGGACGCGGCCGCGGCGCCGAAGGTCAGGACGACCGCTGGGCGGACGCCGACGCGTACAGGCAGATCGCCGCGGCCGTCGCGAGGTTCAGGGACTCGGCGTGGCCATAGATCGGCACCGCGACCGTGGTGTCGGCCAACGCGAGGTGCTCCGCGGGGAGCCCCCACGCCTCATTGCCCATCACCCAGGCGGTGGGCCTGGCGAGGGCATCGGTGAGATCGGTGAGGTCGGCGCCGGCGTCCCCGTCGGTCGCGAACACCTGCATGCCCGCGGCCCGACAGGCCTCGATGGTCTTGTCCAAGTCGACGCCGGTCACGATCGGCAGATGGAACAGGCTGCCCACGGACGCCCGCACCGTCTTGGGGTTGTAGACCTCGACGGAGTCGGAGCTGAACACGACGGCGTCCGCGCCGAAGGCGTCCGCACACCGGATCACCGTGCCCGCGTTGCCGGGGTCGCGGATCTGCGCGCAGATGACGATCAGCGCCACGTCCTTGCGCTCGTGCTTCTTCTTCGGCTGCGTCGGATCCTTGCGCCGCGTGCCGAGCACCGTCGAGAGGTCGACGTCGATGTGGTTGGCGACCGCGACGACGCCTTGGGGCGTCACGGTGTCGGACAAGGTGCCGAGATTCTGCTCGCTGAGCGCGTACACGGGGACCGTCTCGGCGCGGGCGGCTTCGATGAGGTCGACGTTGGCGACGGCGTCCGACCAGCGCACGAACAGCGCCTCCACCACGCCCTCGACGCCGAGCGCCTCCCGGACCGCCTGGCGTCCCTCCACGAGAAAGAGCCCCGACTCCTTGCGCTCCTTGCGGCGCAGCAGGCTGCGCGCCTTGCGCAGGTCGGCGTTGCTGGGTTCATCCAATTGGATGGGTTCGCTGCTCATCGTTCCTCCCGAATCGTGCCTGCCTCACCTTGCCACACAACGCCGGGGCCTTGAGTCCCCGGACACGCGTGCGCGGCAGCCCGGGGCGAAGGCGGCCCCCGGCGCGGGGGCCATGGGGTGGGAGACGCGGGTGGCGCCCGTGTGGTCGTGGG
>JAKDIK010000051.1 GCA_030450535.1 Propionibacteriaceae bacterium | reverse complement strand
CCCGCCCCCGCCGCCGGCCCGACCGGGCGGCGGTGACGTCGGGGACGTCGATCTCCTCACCGAGCGCGACGCCGCGGAACAACGTCGCGACCGCGTCGACGACGCCGGCGTCCGAACGGTGGTTCGTGCGCAGGGTGGTGAGCGTGCCGGCCTGGCGGGTGGCCGCGGTGTAGAGGTGGACGTCGCCGCCGCGGAATCCGTAGATGGCCTGCTTGGGGTCGCCGATGAGCACCACCGTGCAGGCGGGTGCGAACGCCTGCGCCAAGACGCTCCACTGGACCGGATCGGTGTCCTGGAACTCATCGACCAGCACGATCGGGAACCGCTCCGCCAGCCGGGACCGCGCCCGCTCGCCCGTCGCGGGGTCGGCCAGCGCTGCGGCCAAGCGGGTGAGCTGGTCGTCGAAGCTGAACAGGCGAAGATCGGCCTTGCGCGCCTCCACCTCCGCCCGCACCGACGCCGCGAACGCGGCCCGCTCGCCGGCCCGGCCGCCGGCCCCGGTGCCACCGAGCACGGCGGGATCGGCCACGGCCTGCCGCGCGATGGACCGCGCGCCCGGGTCGTCCCGCTCGGACGGCTCGCCCAGGTAGCCGAAGGGCGGGGGTCCGTCGGCGTGGGCGTAGCGCTGCACGTAGAGGTCGGCGGCCACCTCGTCGGCCAGCCATCCGAGATCCTCGGCCAGGCGCGACTGCGGGGTCTGCGGCGCGAGGATGCCGAGCCCGCGCAGCATCGCGTGGCAGAACTCGTGGGTGGTCATGATCGTGGCGCGGTCGAAGTCGGCGAACGCCCGATCCAGGCGGCCGGCACGCAGCGCCACCTCCGCCGGCTCGGCGTCGGCCAGGGCGGCGTCCACCGCGTCGGTTGGTGGGATGCCGTGGGCCGCGGCCCGCAGCGCGGAGGCCGTGGAGCGGAGCCGCTCGCGGACCCGCAGCCGCAGCTCCGCGGTCGCCGCCCGCGAGAAGGTGACGGCCAACACATCGGCGATGTCGGCCGCGCCCTCGGCGATGAAGCGGGAGGCCAGCGCCGCGATCGCGTACGTCTTGCCCGTGCCGGCGGACGCCTCGAGCACCGTGACGCCGCTGGGCAGCGGACCGGTGAGGTGGAAGGTGGTGTGCCGGTTCATGAGCCGCTCGCCGTCACGATCGGGGCCCAGGCGATCGCGGCCAGGGCGCCGAAGGCGGAGTTCTCCTCCGCATGACCCCACGGGTCGTCGGGCTGCCGCGCCATGCGCCACGGCTTGCGGCCCCGGGGGAGCACCTTGTCCCACGCCTCGTCGCGGTCTCGGCGCCAGTCGCGATCGAGCAGGCGCTCCTCGGCGAGCGGATCCTCCCCCCGTGCCCGGGCTGCCGCCCAGCGGTGGGCCGCGGTCGGAGGGAGCGGCAGGACGCGTTCGGAACCCTGTCGCGCCAGCGCCACGAGGTCGCCGAGCAGCCGACGGGCCAGCTCGGGCGGGGGAGCGACGAGCCGCTCGGGCCCACGGCGTCCGATCAGGATGGCGTCCACCCGCTCGCCGCTGGCGGCGCTGAGCGCCAGCGACCGCACCCAGGCGTCCACCAGGTGACGCGGCCCGACCCGTGAGTAGAGCGAATCCGCCACCCGGCCACCGCGCGTGGTGACACGGCCGGTGAGGCGCACCCCGTCGACCACCAGGTCGATGACCTGGGCATCCGTGGCCCCCTGGGTGGCGCGCTCGAAGTCGCGGTGGATGCGGGCGACGACACCCGAGATGGCTTCGATGGCGCGGCCACCGAGCCGGGCTGGCGGCACGTCGCCGGACAGCCACTCGGCGGTGACCAGCGGCTCCAGCGGTTGGCCCGCGCGGAGGGCGTCCAGCATGCGGTTGCCGATCTGCCACTCCTCGAGCGCATCCAGGTCGAGGGGCAGTTCCTCGGACGCCGGTTCGTCCTCGCCCAGTGTCACCCCGGCGCGCTGCCGGAGGAACGCCCGGACCGGGTGCTTGAGCAGCGCGCTGAGCGCCGGGAGGTCGAGCGCCGTCAGTTCCTCGGACCGGTGCACGTGCCCGACCGCCCAGACGTCGGGCGCGGGGGTCCGTTCGCCCACCAGCGCCCGGGCACCCCGCAGGGCGGCCACGTCGAAGGAGCGGGAGGGTGCGGTGAAGTTGGCCGGCGCGAACGCCTGCAGCGGCTCGTGGCGCACGGCGTCCGCGCCGAACGCCTCCACGAGCTCCAGGACCCCCGCGGGCGGCGGGTAGTCCTCGTTCGTGTGGGCTGAGTGGCCCTGATGGATGATCACGACGCGCTGCGTCGCGGCCAGCACGGCGTCCAGGAAGGCCTGGCGGTCGTCGGCACCGGGATCGGGATCGCCCGGCTCGGGATCGCGGGCGAGCAGGTCGTCGCCGTCGCCCAGCGCGCGCCGGGGAAACGTCCGTTCGTCCAGGCCGACGAGGCACACCACGCGGTGCGGCACCTGCGCGAGCGCCTCCAACGAGCACACCACCAGCGATCCGTTGCCGTAGGTCGGGCGGGTCACCCGCCACGCGAACTCGCCCTCCAGGAGCGCCAGCGCATCCGCGGCCCCGAGCCGTGCGCCCGAGGCGCCCCCCCGGGCCTGTAGTGCGTCGAGCGCCGACCACACCTGGCTGAGCTGCCAGCCCTCAGCGAAGGGAACGTCGGTGAGCAGGTCGACAGCGGTGCGAAGCCGCTCGGCCCACTCGGTCATGGTGCCCGGCTCGGCGCAGGCGCGGACGATGCGCGAGACCCGGCTGACCAGTTCGGCGAGCGCGCCGATGAGGACGCTGTCGGTGGAGGTCACATCGTCGACCGTCGCCACCACCCCCACGCTGGTGGGTCGATCGCCGCTGAAGGCCTCGCCGAGGGTGAGCCGCTGGACGCCGAGCTGCCAGGTGTTCTGCGGCACCTGCGCCAGCCCGAACCGCGCCCGGTGCGCCGGGTTGATGCCCCACCGGACGCCCGAGCGCTCCAGCAATTCCTCGAGCCGGTCGGCGTCCTCGCCGTCCAGACCGAAGCGCCGGGCGACGAACGGATGTGTGGCCAGCGCCAGCAGCCCGGACGCCGTCGCCCGCGAGCTGGGCAGCCGCAGCAGGTCCACGAGCACGGCATAGAGCCGGTTGGCATCCGTCGCGGCACCTTCGGCGACCTGAATGCGCAAACCGGTGCCCGGATGCGCGTCGCGGCGGCCGGTCTCGCCGCCGGCGTCCGGCTCCACGCCCCGACCGCCACCCGCGGCGAAGGTGGCGGCGAGGTGGGGGGCGAGCCCGCCCGGATCGGGCGTGGCGATGACGACGTGTCGGGGTTCGAGAGTGGGATCGTCGGCGAACACACCGGTGAGCACCTCACGCAGCACCTCGACCTGGCGCGACAACCCATGGCTGGCGTGCAGGGACACCGAGGCGTCCGCCGGTCCGGCATCGGCGGCCACGCCCGAGCGGATCGCGGACTGCAGGCGTTCCAGCGCGCTGAGCGGCGGCGACGCCGGCCCGGGCGCATCGTGGCCTTCGTGCCGATCGGCGATGCGCTCCCAGCCCGCGAGCCAGCCCCGCGCACGGCGTCCCAACGCCCGGCCGACCGGGTGGGCCGTGTCGGCCGGTCCGGAAGTGGGCAGCCAGACCTCCACGGGCACGGACGCCGCGAGGGCGCGGAGCAGGCCCCACTGAACTCCCGTGACGTGCCGGGGCGCGAACACGTGGACGGCCGGCCACGGCACCGCGAGCTCCCCGTCGGCGATCCGCCGGGCGAGCGCGGCACGCCGCGCGAGCGGATCGGGTGCGGTGATGACGGCGTGCAGCCGATGCCACAGGAGCACCTGCCACCCGTCGAACCCCAGCTTGGCGATCGACTCGGCCGGTTCGGTCTGCCAGGCGCGGAGCAGGGCCGGGCGATGGTCGGCGTAGCGGGCCAGGATGCGCGCGATGCGCAGGGCGTTGGCATACCGCTGGTCGTTGGCGTCCAGGTGCGAGCGCAGGGGGGCGAGAGCGGGGTCGTCGCTCGCGTCGGCCACGTCGAGGATCGCCCACACGAGGCGTTCGGCCGCCCACGGATCGTCGGCGTCCGGAACCCCCGCCAACAACGACTCCAGCGCGCCGAAGCGGTGGGAATCCAGCCCCGCGCTGATGCCCTCCGGCCCGCTCAGCAGCGCCACCTGCTGGCTCAGCCATCGCCCCTGGCCCGCGCCCGGCGTCAGGACCAGCGGGCGGGAGAACGGGTCGCCCGGGACAACCACGCGCGCCACGAAAGCGGACGCCAGCGTGGCGGCGTCGTCGCTCGTGTGCAGGGTCACATCGTTCATCGTGCGCACCACCCTAGAGGGCCCCGCCGACAGTCTTCGGACGGCACCCCTGCGGCGCGCCCACCGCCTCGCGCGGCGAGGTCACCAGGGCATCGGTGCGGGACAGGAATGTCGCCGGCCTCGCCTAGGCTGACTTCTCGTGAACCCCGACGAGATCCTCGATGGCCTGGACCCCGAGCAGCGCCAGGTGGCGACCACGCTCGAGGGGCCCGTCGTCGTCCTCGCCGGCGCCGGCACCGGTAAGACGCGCGCCATGACCCACCGAATCGCGCACGGCGTCGCCGTCGGCGCCTTCGCCCCCAACAGCGTGCTGGCGCTGACCTTCACCACCCGCGCCGCCGGCGAGCTGCGCGGCCGTCTTCGGCGCCTCGGCGTTCCCGCCGTGGCGGCCCGCACCTTCCACTCCGCGGCCCTGCGCCAGGCGCAGTACTTCTGGCCGCGTGCCTACGGGTCTGAGCTGCCGCAGGTGGAGTCGGCCCGCGCCGGGCTCGTGGCCGCCGCGCTGCGGCGCCAACGGCTCAACCCCGACACGGCGCTGCTGCGCGATGTTGCCGGCGAGATCAGCTGGGCGAAGGTCAGCAACGTGCCGCCTGCCGACTACGCCGGCCTCGCAGCCACGCGGGGCAGGTCGGTGGCGGGCCTCGGGCACGACGAGGTGGGCCGGGTTTTCGCGCACTATGAGGCTGTGAAGGCGGCCCGCGGCGTCATCGACTTCGACGACATCCTCCTCTGCACCGCCGGCCTGCTCGCGGATCACGCCGACGTGGCGGGGGAGGTCCGGCGCACGTATCGCCACTTCGTCGTCGACGAGTACCAGGACGTCAGCCCGCTCCAGCAGGCGCTGCTCGACCTGTGGCGCGGCGACTCCGAGGAGCTGTGCGTCGTCGGCGATCCGGCCCAGACGATCCACACCTTCGCCGGGGCGCAGGCGTCCTTCCTCACCGGCTTCCACCGCCGACACCCAGCCGCCACGCGCATCGAGCTCGTCCGTGACTACCGCTCGACCCCGCAGGTGGTGGGCCTGGCCAACAAGGTGATGTCGGGCCACGGACCGCGCGTCGACCTGCGCGCCCAGCGAGCGCCCGGCCCCGAGCCGATCCTCACCATGGCCGCCAGCGAGGCGGACGAGTCCGGCGAGGTCGCCGCGTGGCTGACGGGCCTGCACGCCGCCGGTACGCCGTGGCAGGAGATGGCCGTGTTGTACCGCATCCACGCGATGAGCCCGCCGCTGGAGGCCGCGCTGGCCGACGGAGGTATCCCGTTCGTCACGCGGGGGAGCGAGGGGTTCTTCGAGCGCGCCGAGGTGCGCGCTGCGCTCCGGGCCCTCGCCGCGGCCGCCCGCACCACCGACGACCCGCCCGCCGACGCCCTGCGCACCGTGCTCGCCGGACTCGGCTGGACGCCCGAGCCGCCGTCGGGCCAGGGCGCCGTCCGCGAGCGCTGGGAGTCGTGGGACGCCCTCGCCGGGCTGGGTGCCGAGTTCGCCGAGGACAACCCCGACGCGAAGACCACCGACCTGATCGAGGAGCTGGACGCCCGCGCCAGGGCCCAGCACTCCCCGGACGGTCAGGGCGTCACCCTCAGCACGCTCCACGCCGCGAAGGGCCTGGAATGGGACGCCGTGGCCATCGTCGGCGCCCACGAGGGTGCCCTGCCGTTCGTGCTTGCGACCAGCGCGGACGACATCGCCGAGGAGCGGCGCCTGTTCTATGTCGGGGTGACCCGCGCCCGCGAGCACCTGCGCATTTCCGGCTCCACGACCCGCAAGGGTGTTGGCCAGCGTCGCTCCCCGACCCGATTCCTCGCCGGCCTCGTCACCACGCCCAGCGCGTCCGCGGGCGCGCCCGGACCGCGCAAGCGCCGGGCCTCTGCCCAGTCCCGCACGTGCCGGGTGTGCGCGCGTCCGCTGGCCACCGGCGCGGAACGCAAGCTCGGCCGTCACTCCACCTGCGCATCGGATCTCGACGAGGCGCTGTGGGAGGAGCTGCGCGCCTGGCGCAAGGCCGAGGCGGACGCCGCCAGCGTCCCGGCGTTCGTGGTGTTCACCGACGCGACGCTGCTGGCCGTGGCCGAGCAGAAGCCCACCACCCGGTCCGCGCTGCGCGGGATCGCCGGCATCGGTGAGTCCAAGCTCGCCCAGTACGGCGACGCCCTGTTGGCCGCGGTGGCTCGCCACACCTGAGCTCGACGCGGGCCGGGACGCCGACGTGGTCGTCAGCCCTCGGGGTCGCCCAGCAGTGCGTCGGAGCGGTCGCACCCGCAGTGCGGATGCGTGGGCCAGCGGCGGGCCCCGACGGTCCAGGTGGCGCTCTCGAGCTCGACCGTGGCCCCCATCGTCTCGGGGGAGCCGGTGGCGAACCAGGCACGCATCTGCGCCGCGACCGTGGCGGCCGCCCATGCGGTGGCCCCGGCGTCCGGCGCGGCCCTCAGGCGGCACAGCTGGGCGAGCAGGTAGGGCCAGCGTCGGTCGTGGTCGCGGCGGACGAGGTCGAGGCAGCGCTGACAGGGCGTCCGCCCGGGCACCACAAAGGGCCCCACGACGGTTCGCTCGGGTTCGCGGCGCACCACGACGTGCGTCAGCCCCGCCTTCACGAGCCGGTGGAGCAGCGTCCGATCGGGCTCGATGCTCTCGGTCGCCACCACCACCGGAAGGCCCGCTCGGCATGCCTCGAACCGTTCGCCGCCGGGACGCCAGACGGACAGCTGGGCATCGGACAGCAGCTCACCGCAGGCACGCGCAACGGCGCCGTTGCCGAGCACGGTCACCGAGCGCGCCCTCGGGGTGGCCTGGACCAGCAGTCCCTCCCGGGTCAGGGCCGCCAGCGCCTGCGACAGCCACAGGGGATCGACGGTCGGTGCCACCGTCACCGCCCGGGCCGGGGTGCACCAGGAGGTGAAGGCGCGCAGCGCACGGTCGGCACCGGGTGGGGCGTCGGCGAGCACGACGGATCGGCCGGCATCCAGCCCGACCTGGATCTGGTCGGGTGCTCGCATGGCGACGGTGACGGGGTTGGCGAATCGGATGGGGACGGCCATGGGGCCAGCCTGCCCAGCGGCGGGCGTCCCCCGCGGGTCCGCGGTGTTCGGACAACATCGCGCCAACACCTGGCGCCGGTGCCTGCTGGACGGCACAGGCGTCCGGTCCGGAGAGGGACGGGGATCGTCGGACGAGGGCGGATACAACGACGCAGGGGCGCCGGGAAACCCCGGCGCCCCTGGCGATGAGTAGGACTCAGGCCGACTTCGGCAGGAAGCGGGTCAGGTTGGTGCCACACTCGGGGCACTTGGCCTTGGCGATGCGGGTGCCCTTCTCGTTCACCGACACGGCGCCCTCCGCCTCGCGGTGGTCCTTGCACTTCACGCAGTAGAACTTTCCGCTATAGGTGTCCGACACGTGTTCCTCCTGATGCCTTTGGGTTCCGCCCGGTGGGCCGGGCGGCTTGACCCAGCCAGCATAGGGCACGGCTCCCAGCGTGGCGGGAACCGGAAAGGGCAAGACCCCCGGTGAGTCGGGCAGCCCGCCTTCCCCTGCGCGCCGTCCGGATCCCCGGGGGTCCTGTTGGGGAACAACCTACCGGGGCCGGCTGGACGGGTCAAACGATCCGCGAGACTCACCGACAGTGCCCGCGAAACGCCCTCGGTGCCTCACGGAGGGGTGCCCGCGCAGCTCCACGTCACGCCGCTGGTCTTACCGCGACCCAGCGAGTCGAACGTCACTCCGCGGGCGTCCCAGCACCAGCGAAGTGACGTTCGACCAGCGGAGTCGAGATTCGACCAGCGCAGTCCCCACACCCTTGATCGTGAAGAAGAGCCGCGAAAGGCCGAAATGTCGGACGCCGCTCCTACAGTGACGCCCGTGAGCGATGAACCGTACGAGATCCGCACCAGCGCGCGGCGCACGCGCACCATGAGCGCGTTCCGCGAGGGCGGCAGGGTGGTCGTGGTCATGCCGGCGCGGCTGAGCGCCCGGCAGCGTGCCGAAGCGGCGGGTCCGCTGGTGGAGCGCTTCCTGGCGCAGGAGGAGAACCGCCGACCTCCCCGCGCCGATCGCGCGCTGCAGGACCGGGCCAGCGAGCTCTTCGACCAGTATGTCTGGCCGCACGTCGAGGGCGCCCGGCCCGAGTTCGGCGTCCGGTGGGTGTCGAACATGGAGCGCCGCTGGGGCTCGTGCACGCCGGGCACCGGTGAGATCCGGGTCAGCGACCGCTTGCGCGCGATGCCGGCATGGGTCGTCGATCACGTCCTGGTGCATGAGCTCGCCCATCTGGTGGAGCGCCACCACACCGCACGATTCCGCCGCATCGAGGGCGGCTACCCGCAGTCCGAGCGGGCGCAGGGCTTCCTCGACGGCTGGGACGCCGCGCTGCACGCCGAGGAGGATCGCCCCGCCGGTGCCGACGGCGGCGACCTGTGAGGACGACCGAGGCGATCCCCCGCCTTGGGGCGGTGCGTCGCGGCGGGGCCTCAGCCGTCGGTCGCGCCTGGACCGTCCGTTCCGCTCTCCTCGTCCAAGAGCTGCGCCAGAGCGGCGTCGAGATCGTCGCCGGCGACCTGCGTCGTGGCGCCGCGCTCGGCGAACCCCAGCGGATCGTCGAGATCGGCCGAGGTGGGCACGAGGTCCGGGTGCGCCCAGACCGCGTCCCGCTCCTCGACTCCACGCTTGGCGCGCAGGGCCGCCCACGCGTTGGCGGCGTCCCGGACGCGGCGCGGCCGCAGCTCCAGATTGAGCAGCGTTTTCAGGGCAGCCTCGGCGGGCCCGGCCGATGCCCTGCGCCGACGCACGACCTCTTGGAGTGCGTCCGCCCGGGACAGCAGGCCCGCCGTGGCTCGGGTGACGACATCGTCCACCCAGCCCTCGACGACGGCAACGAGCGTCTCGAGGCGGGCGAGGGTGTCGACCTGGTCCGGGGTGAGCGTGGGCTGGAACAGCTTGCCGGCCACCGACGACCCGAACTCCTGCAGGTTCTCGGGGGAGAGCCCGGCGGACATCTGCGCCTCGATGGCCTCCTCGAACGCGGCGGCGTCGATGGAGATGTCGCGCGCGTACTTGCTGATGAGGGCGAGCATCTGCGGGCCGAGCCAGCCGACGTTGGCGAACAGGCGCTGGCGGGCGGTCTCGCGCAGGGCCAGGTAGAGCCGGACGTCGGCGATCGGCTGGTCGAGGCCCTCGGCGAACGCCGTCACGTTCGTGGGGAGGAGCGCGACCACGGGCCGTTCCGTCAGGGGGAACCCGAGGTCGGACACGCTGACAACGTCGGTCGCCAGCTGGCCGATGCCCTGCCCGACCTGTGCGGCGAGCATGCCCGCTGCGGCCTGGCGCATCATTGGCTCCATGAAGGCCGCCATGCCGGCCAGCTCCGGATCGGGTCGCTGCACGACCCCCGAGATGGCTTCCGCGAGCGACGCCGAGACCCCGCCGACCAGTTCCTGCCACGTCCCGATGGTGGCCTCGACCCACTCGGCGCGGCTCCAGGCGGCGGCCGTCGCGCTGGTCCGGTCGAATGCGGTGTGCTGATCCAGCCACAGCTCCGCCAGGCCCACCGCCTCGCGGACGGCAGCGGCGTCGCCGGGCTGCGGGGACGGATCCGGACCGGACGCCGCCGTGACCTTCCGCGCGATGTCGCGCACGAACGTCCAGTTGAGCCCCTGGGCGCCGTCGCCGGAGCCCATCGCGTCCATCTGCCGACTGAACTGCTGCATCGCCTGCTGCAGGGGGCCCATGAGCTGGGCCATGTCGTAGGTGCCGTCGGGTCCGGGCTGAATGCCGAACTGCTTGAAGAACTCCTCCAGGGGGTTCGGTTCGCTCGACTCGGGCATGGCTCTCCTTCGCTCGGTTCGGGTCCATTCTCGCGCACGACGCAAGGCGTCGCGCGGGGCCGTCGGAGCCGCACGGTAGGATCGCGGGCATGACCAGGCAGACGTGGACGGCGGCCGTGTCCGCGGTCTGGTTCCTCGTCCTGGCCATCGTCATCGCCCTCGCGCCGTCGCCCTTCGTCACGTATGCACCCGGATCGACCTACGAGTTGCTGGGCCAGGCCGAGGGCCAGGACGTGATTCAGGTGGAGGGTCTGCCCACGCACGCCGCCACCGGTCAGATCAGGGCGGCCACGGTGGACGTGACCCCGCTCAACGCCTCCGTGGCGCTCCCCGAGGTGCTGTACGCCCACTGGGCACCCGATCGGGACGCCATTCCTCGCGAGTGGCACTACCCGACGCGCACGAGTCTGGCCGAGTTGCGCGACCGCGAGAGCCAGCGGCTCTCGTCGGCCCAGATGAATGCCGCGGCGGCCGCGCTGCGGGCAGCCGGGGTGGCCGTGCAGCAGATCCCCATGGTGTCGACCGTCGCCCAGGCCGGGCCTGCGATCGACCTGATGCTCCCCGGCGATTTCGTGCTGGCCGTCGATGGCCGGCCGTGCAGCACGGTGGAAGAGGTGCGCGCCGCCGTGGAGGCGCGCACGGCGGGCGACCCGGTCGTCCTCACCGTCCTGCGTGGTACCGAAACCCTCACCGTCACCATCCAGACCACCGCCTCGAGCACGCGACAAAACGTCCCCGTGTGGGGCGGCACCCTCGTCATGGGCTTCAGCTACGCCCCGATCATCACCTTTCATCTCGATCCGGCCATCGGGGGCGGCTCCGGAGGCATGATGCTGGCGCTGGCGACCTTCGACCGGGTGACCGACGGCGGTCTGGTGGGGGACCTCGTGGTCGCCGGCTCGGGCGTGATCGACGGCGCCGGCAACATCAGCCGTGCCGAGGGGATCCCCGAGAAGCTGGCCGCCGCCGAGCGCGACGGCGCGGAGGTGTTCCTGATCCCCTTGGCCAATTGCGCCGACGTGACCGGCATCCAGACGCGCATGAGGCTCGTCAGCGTTGGGACGCTCGATGACGCCATCGCTTCGGTGGATGCCCTGAACAGTCCCGACACCGAGGCGCTCGTGGAGGGCTGCTCATGACCGACAACACCCCCGTCGCCGGCGACGAGAGCGTGGGCGTCGACCCGGCTGCGACCGACGAGAACCTGACCGCGGCGCTGCTCGAGATCGAGCACCACGTGGTCCACGGCGGCTGGGACGCCCCGGCGCGCCTGTTCGCCCTCGTCCCCACCGCCGAGCTGCTGCGCGCCGAACCGTCGCTCGCGCCGCAGGTCGCGCGCCCCGACGACCTGCCCGACGGCGCGCTGAGCTCCATCGAACAGGACGGCTTCCACGCCGGCGACGACGTTCTGGACGCCCTGGCCCGCATCTCGTGGCCTGCCAGCGTGGCAGGCGTCGCGCTGAGCTTGGAACGCACGTTCCTGCCCTCGGAGCTGGAGGGCGACCTGCCCGAGGACCCCGGCGACGCGGCCGCCTTCGTCGCCGAACACCCTTCCCGGCAGGACGTCCGGGTCGTGGTGGGGGTGACGCGCGCTGGCGCCCGTCACGGACTCGCCCGCCTGCGGGCCACCCCCGAAGACCTGCTCGGTGGCCGCGACCTCGTGCCGGGCCTGGCCGACGCGCT
>JAKDIK010000050.1 GCA_030450535.1 Propionibacteriaceae bacterium | reverse complement strand
CCATGGCGCCACAAAGTCGGGTCCAAAACCGCGTTGCAGCGCAAGTCCGCATCACGGAGCAGTGGCGCGGTGCGGTGCATGCGCGTCAGAGTCCCATCACCAGCCGAATCGCCAGGGCGAGGACGACGACGCCGATGATGACGTCCACGACCTGCCAGGCCCGCCGCGACGCCACCAGCGGTGCCAGCGCCCTGGCGCCATACCCGAGCCCCACGAACCAGATCACCGACGCCGCCATGGCACCCACCGAGAACGACCACGCGTGGTCGGCCTGATGGGCGAGGGTGCCGAGCAGGGCGACCGTGTCGAGGTAGACCCCCGGATTGAGGAACGTGATCGTCAGCGTCGCTGCGACGACGGCCGCCAACCCCTGCGCGTGGCCGTCGGCCTGCAGTCCCCGGGCGCGCATCGCCGAGCGGAACGACTGCCACGCGAAGTAGCCCAGGTAGGCGGCGCCGCCCCAGCGCAGCACGTCGATCAGCCATGGCAGCGCGGTGATGAGGACGCCGACGCCCAGGTTGCCGGCGAGGATCAGGAGGCAGTCGGCGACCGCGCAGATCGTGACCACCGGGCCCACGTGGCGCCGCTGCAGGCCCTGTCGCAGCAGGAACGCGTTCTGCGGCCCGACGGCCACGATGAGCGACCAGCCGGCCAGGGCTCCGGTGACAAGGGTGGGGAAGACCATGGGCCCCACACTACGAACGCGGCCGCCTGAAGGACAGCGAAAGATTGTGCAGGCGGTGCAGTATTGCTTCATGCAGATCGAGCAGTTGCGCGCCTTCGCGACGGCCATCGACCTCGGCACATTGGACGCCGCAGCCCGCGCCCTCGCGCTGACGCCGTCCGCGATGAGCCAGCGCCTGCGCGCCCTGGAGACCTCGGCGGGGGCAGTCCTGCTCGAGCGGACGACCCCGGTGCGGCCCACGGCGTCCGGGGAGATCGTGCTGCGCCTCGCGCGCCAGGTGCTCCTGGCCGAGGCCGAGACGCGCCAGGCCCTCGCCGGCGGCGTCCCGGAGGCCCCCGCGGTACTGCACGTGGTGGTGAATGCCGATTCGCTCGCCACCTGGTTCCCCGGCGTGCTCGCCGAGGCCACCGCGTGGCCCGACGCCGTCCTCGACCTCACCGTCGCCGACCAAGCGGTGGCGGCCGAGCACCTCACCACCGGCCGCGCCATGGCCGCGATCACCTCCGCCGAGACGCCGGCCTCCGGCTGCCGGGCCACTCCGCTCGGCGTCATGCGCTACGTGTGCCTCGCGCGCGCCGACCTCGGCGCCGAGCTGGCCGGCATGCCCATGGTGAATTTCGGCCCCGACGACACGCTGCAGAACGACTTCCTCGCCCGCCACGGACTCTCCCTGCCCACCCGGGTCACCCGAGTGCCCAGCAGTCAGGGCTTCCTGACCGCGGTCGAGGCGGGGCTGGGGTGGGGGATGGTCCCGGAGCTCCAGGCCGGCGACAGCGACGCCGACCTGCGGCCGCTGACCAACGATCCCGTGACGGACGTGCCCCTGTTCCTGCACCGGTGGAAGCTCAGCTCCGGGCGCCTCGACCGCCTCTGCGCCGCCATCGAGAAGTGGGCGGACGTCCATCTTGCGAAACATCCCGCTACTACTGGCGGTCGTAGCCGAGTTAGGTTAGCCTCACTTTCGTGAACGCAGCGATCACCCTTGATCGCGCCCCGCTCGGGACGCCCATCATCATCCTCTCCACCCACCCCGACGCCGCCGTGGCCCGCCGCCTGTCACGGTTCGGGCTGCGCCGCGGCGCGAGGATCACCGTCGTGCAACGCCTGGTCGCGGGCGGGCGCGTCCTGGCGGTGGGCGGAGGCCGTGTGGCGCTGGACGCCGGTGTGCTCGCCGGCGTCGAGGGCGAGGCGGCATGACCGCCACCTCGCAGCGCAGAGCCACCAAGGCGCTCAAGATCTCGCCCAGGCTGCCCACGATCCAGGCGGCCTGCCATGGTCCCGCGGGCGAGGGGGCCGCGGCGGGAGCGCCCATCGTCGCCCTCGCCGGCGCGCCGAACGTCGGCAAGTCGACGCTCTTCAACGCCCTCACCGGCCTGCGTGCCACCACGGGCAACTGGCCCGGCACCACCGTCGACGTCGGACGCGGTGTGTGGCGCTTCAAGCCCGGCGACGTCGTCTGCGCCTGCGAGCGCTGCGACGGCACCTGCGCCGCCCACCAGCCCGGCGAATTCACGCTCGTCGACCTGCCCGGCGCCTACAGCCTCGACCCGGTCAGCCCCGACGAGGAACTCACCCGCACCCTGCTCTTGGACGCACCTGCCGGCGAGCGGCCCGACGCAGTCGTCGTCGCCGTGGACGCCGCCCACCTGGCCCGGTCCCTCTACCTGGTCTGCCAGCTCCGCGAGACGACCCACCGGGTCATCGTCGCCCTCACCATGACCGACCTGGCCAGGCAGGCCGGCGTCGAGGTCGACTCCTACGCGCTGGCCGACGTGCTCGGGTGCCCGGTGGTCGTCATTGATCCGCGCCGCCGCACGGGTCTGGGCAACCTCACCCGCGTCGTCCGCGAGGAGCTTGCCCGGCCGCTGCCGGCCGCCCGGAACGTGGCCCCGGCTCCCGACGACCTCGTCCGCGAGGACGAGCGGTTCGCGTGGTTGGAGGAGGCCGTGCGCGTCGGCACGACGAGCTCCGGCGAGGAGCGCGTGAGCCTGTCGGATCGGGTCGACCGCGTCGCACTGCACCCCGTGGGCGGGCCCCTGGTGTTCCTCGCGGTCATGTGGGTGGTGTTCCAGGTCACGACCACCGTCGCCGCCCCGCTGCAGGATGCGCTCGACGGGCTGTTCAGCGGTCCCATCGCGGATGCGGTCGCCGCCGCGCTCGGCTGGATCGGCCTCGGCGGCACGTGGGTCGAGGGCTTGGCTGTGGACGGCCTCGTCTCCGGCGTCGGCATGCTGCTCACGTTCGTTCCGCTCATGGCGCTCATGTTCGTGCTGCTCGCCCTGCTCGAGGATTCGGGCTACCTCGCCCGCGCCGCCGTCGTCACCGATCGCCTCATGCGCACGATCGGCCTGCCCGGCAAGGCGTTCCTGCCGCTGATCGTCGGCTTCGGCTGCAACGTGCCCGCGATCAGCGCGACGCGCATCCTGTCGGACTCCCGCCAGCGCATCCTGACCTCGCTGCTCGTGCCCTTCACCTCGTGCACTGCGCGGCTGACGGTGTACGTGATGGTCGGCACGATCTTCTTCGGGCAGGCCGCCGGCACCGTGGTGTTCGTCATGTACGTGCTGTCGATCGTGTTCGTCGTGGGCGTCGGGCTCGCCCTGCGCAGGACCCTGTGGCGCACGATGGGCGCCGAGCCGCTCGTGCTCGACCTGCCGCCCTACCAGGCGCCGACGCTGCGGCTGACCGCAGCCGTCACGTGGACGCGGCTCCAGGGGTTCCTGCGGACGGCGTCCGGCATCATCGTCGTGACCGTCTGCGCCGTGTGGCTGCTGCAGTCGATCCCGGCTCAGCCGGGGGAGCGGTTCGGCGAGGTGCCCGTCGCCGACTCCGTGTACGCCGTGGCCGCCAAGGCCGTCTCGCCGGTGTTCCAGCCGGCCGGGTTCGGGGAGTGGCAGACCACCTCGGCGCTCGTGGTGGGTTTCGTGGCCAAGGAGGCCGTCATCAGCTCGTGGGCCCAGACCTACGCGGTGGCCGAGCCGGCCGAGGGTGAGGACGCCGGCGACCTCGGCACCGCGATCACGGCCGCGTTCGAGAACTCCTCGAGAGGGCATCCGTTGCCGGCGGTGTGGGCATTCCTGGTGTTCCTCATGGCCTACACACCGTGCGTGGCGACGCTCGCCGCGCAGAAGCGCGAGATCGGGCTGAGGTGGACGCTGTTCGGTCTGGTCGTGCAGCTGGCCGTGGCGTGGACGGCCGCGGTGGCGGTGTTCCAGATCGGAAGGTTGTTCTGGTGAGCGGCCCGCTGAGGTTGGTGTTGGACGCCTTCGCCGCGGGTGCCGATTCGCTGGCCGACGTGGGACGCCGCACGGGCCTGTCCCAGGATGTCACCAGGGCGTCGGTCGATCACCTCGTGCGGCTGGGACGCCTCGAGGCCAAGGCGCTCGCGGCGGGGTGCCCCTCGGGTGGCTGCGGGTCGTGCGCCTCGGGGACGGCCGAGGGCGCGGCCGGCTGTGGGGCGTCCGGGCCGTCCGCGGCTCGGACGGGGCCGGTGCTCGTGGCGCTGACGCTGCGCCGTTGACGGTTGGCCGTTGACGGTTGGCCGGGCGGCCCATGGCGCGAGGGCGCCAAGGGTCTGCACGGGAAGCCGGACTGAATCCAGCCGGCCGTGCTGGCGTCACGGTCGAACAAGGCAAGCGGGATCCGCGGCGAGTTCGCGTGCGGAGGCTGCTCTTCGGCATGCTGGGGTCATGCAACAGGTTCAGGCCGTGATCTCGCGCGCCAAGGGTGCGCCCGTCGAGCTGGTCACCATCAACGTCCCTGACCCCGGACCGGGGGAGGCTGTCGTCCGCGTCCAAGCGTGTGGGGTGTGCCACACCGACTTGCATTACGTGCAGGGCGGCATCGGCGACGACTACCCGTACCTGCTCGGCCACGAGGCCGCGGGCATCGTCGAAGCCGTCGGCGAGGGCGTCACGGAGGTGGCGCCCGGCGACTTCGTCATCCTCAACTGGCGCGCCGTCTGCGGCGAGTGCCGCGCCTGCCGGCGGGGGCGTCCGCAGTACTGCTTCGCCACCCACAACGCCACCCAGAAGATGACGCTGGAGGACGGCACCGAACTCACCCCCGCCCTCGGCATCGGCGCCTTCGCGGAGAAGACCCTCGTCGCCGCCGGACAGTGCACGAAGGTGGACGCCAGCGCCCGCCCCGCCGCCGCAGGCCTCCTCGGCTGCGGCGTCATGGCCGGCCTCGGGGCCGCGATCAACACCGGCAACGTCGGCCGCGGGGATTCGGTCGCCGTCATTGGCTGCGGCGGTGTGGGCATGGCCGCCGTCGTGGGCGCCCGGCTCGCCGGCGCCTCGCGGGTCATCGCCGTCGATGTCGACCCCCGCAAGCTTGACCAGGCGCTCACCCTCGGCGCCACCCACACCGTCCGCGCCACCGACGGCGACCCCGTCGCCGCCATCCAGGGGCTCACCGATGGGTTCGGCGCCGACGTGGTGATCGACGCGGTCGGCCGCCCGGAGACCTGGAAGCAGGCGTTCTACGCCCGCGACCTCGCCGGCACCGTCGTGCTCGTGGGCGTCCCCACCCCCGAGATGGAACTCACCCTGCCGCTGCTCGACGTGTTCGGCCGCGGCGGGTCGCTGAAGTCGAGCTGGTACGGCGACTGCCTGCCGAGCCGCGACTTCGCGATGCTCATCGACCTCTACATCCAGGGCCGCCTGCCGCTGGACGCGTTCGTCAGCGAGGAGATCGGCATCGGCGACATCGACGCCGCCTTTGAGCGGATGCACCGCGGTGACGTGCTCCGCAGTGTCGTCGTCATGGCAGGATCGCCTGCATGAGTGCGCGCATCGATCACGCCGTCACCTCCGGCACGTTCACCCTCGACGGCGAGACCTTCGACGTCGACAACAACGTCTGGGTCGTCGGCGACGACAGCGAATGCCTCGTCATCGACGCCCCGCACGACGTCGCGGCGATCCGCGCCCTGATCGGCGACCGGGCCGTCCGCGCGATCGTCTGCACCCACGCCCACGACGACCACGTGCGCCATGCGCGCGAGCTGGCGGACGCCGTGGGCGCGCCCGTGTGGCTGCACCCGGACGATCTCGTCGTCTGGCGCCTCACCCACGAGGCCGACCCCGACGACGCCCTCGCCGACGGCCAGACCATCGATATCGCCAACACGACGCTCACCGTGCTCCACACCCCGGGCCACTCGCCCGGATCGGTCTGCCTCTACGCCGCTGACCTCGGCACCGTCTTCACTGGCGACACCCTCTTCGAGGGCGGGCCCGGCGCCACAGGCCGCAGCTACTCCAGCTGGGACGTCATCCTGCGCTCGATCCACCACGTGCTGTTCGCCCTGCCCGACGACACGGTCGTTCGGACCGGCCACGGCGCCGACACCACCCTCGGCGCCGAGCGCGCCAACGTCCCCGGCCCGGGATCGCCGAAACCCGCATGATCGACCGCGACGCCCCCATCGGCATCTTCGACTCCGGTTTCGGGGGCCTCACGGTGGCCCGAGCCGTCTGGGATCAGCTACCCGCCGAGGACACCATCTACCTCGGCGACACCGCCCGCGCACCGTACGGCCCGCTGCCCATCTCCCAGGTGCGCGAGTACGCCCTCGAGTGCCTCGACCATCTCGTCGCGATGGGTGTGAAGGCGCTGGTCATCGCGTGCAACTCTGCTTCGTCGGCCGTCCTGCGGGACGCCCGTGAGCGCTACGCCGTGCCCGTGATCGAGGTGATCCTGCCCGCGGCCCGACGTGCGGTCAAGGCCACCAGGACCGGTCACATCGGGGTCATCTGTACGGTCGCGACGGCCACGTCGCAGAGCTATGACGACGCGATGGCCGCGGTCCCGGGCGTCCGGCTGCACACTGCGCCCTGTCCACTGTTCGTCGACTACGTCGAACGCGGCATCACCGGCGGGGACGAGTTGCTGGGGCTCGCCCGCGGCTACCTGGCCCCGCTGCAGGAGGCCGGCATCGACACCCTCATCCTCGGCTGCACCCACTACCCGCTGCTCACCGGCGTCCTCGGTTACGTGCTCGGCGACGCCGTGACCCTGGTGAGCAGCTCGGAGGAGTGCGCGAAGGACGTCTACGCCACTCTCACCGACCTGGATCTCACGCGCACCGACCACTCCGGTGAGCGCCTGTTCCTCACCACCGGCAACCCGGAGAAATTCTCCGGTATCGGACGCCGTCTCATCGGCTCGCACATCGACGCCGTCGAGCAGCTCGTCGCCCTGGGTGTCGGCGGCTGAAGCCGTCCGGGCCGATCGGTAGGGTGGGGCGGTGACCACGACCCGCGCGGACGGCCGCGCCCCCGACCAGCTTCGTCCCATCGCCATCACCCGCAACTGGCTCGACCACGCCGAGGGATCGGTGCTCGTCGAGTTCGGCCGCACCCGGGTGCTCGTGGCGGCGTCCGTGACCCCCGGCGTCCCGCGCTGGCGCAAGGGCTCCGGTCTGGGCTGGGTGACCGCGGAGTACGAGATGCTGCCGCGCTCGACCAACACGCGCTCGGATCGGGAATCGCGCCGGGGCCGCGTCGGTGGCCGGACCCACGAGATCTCCCGGCTCATCGGGCGCGCGCTGCGTGCCGTCATCGACTACACCGCTCTCGGCGAGAACACGATCGTCATCGACTGCGACGTGCTGCAGGCCGACGGGGGGACGCGCACCGCATCCATCACGGGCGCGTACGTGGCGCTCGCGGACGCCGTCGCGTGGCTCCGCGAGCGCAACCTGCTGGTCGGGGAGCCGCTGAAGGACTCGGTCGCGGCGATCAGCGTCGGCGTCGTGGGTGGTTCGGTGCTGCTCGACCTGCCGTACGAGGAGGATTCGGTGGCCGAGGTCGACATGAACATCGTCTGCACCGGTGACGGGCGCCTCATCGAGGTCCAGGGCACCGCCGAGGGCGAGCCGTTCGACCGCGCGCTCATGAACCAGCTCCTCGACCTCGGCCAGGCCGGATGCGCCGAGCTGACCCGCCTGCAGGCCGAGGCGCTCGCGTCCTGATCGGCCCTGCTCGCGTTCACTCCGACATCGTGGTCGGCAGACCAACCACGATGTCGGAGTGAATGGGCGCTGGGGCCTCACGGCTCTGCCTCAGGGGGCCAGGAGCCCCGGTGGCAGGGTCACGTTCCAGCTGGACGCCGCCCTGCGCAGGGAGCCGGGGTCCGGGCAGGAGGGGCAGCGCCGGAAGGGACCGGGCCAGCCTTGGCTCGCCAGGCGGACGGCGACCTGCCAAGCCACGATGCAGGGGCGTCCGCGAACATCGAACGAGCCGTAGCGCAGGGTGACGTCG
Organism: Propionibacteriaceae bacterium; assembly: GCA_030450535.1. Classification (GTDB taxonomy): domain Bacteria; phylum Actinomycetota; class Actinomycetes; order Propionibacteriales; family Propionibacteriaceae; genus Propioniciclava. Next base: position 3,852 of record JAKDIK010000050.1, on the reverse strand, counting down.
TCGCGAACGGCGTGCACATTGTCCCGATCGAGATCGCGGAAGACGCCCGAGCCGTCGTGGCCCCGACGTCCGTCCAGCTCAACGAGCGTCGCCAGGCCCTCGTAGCGGACGTCCGTGCGTTGATGGGCCACCGTGGCGTCCTGTCGTCGTCCGACCGGGAGCCGATGGGCGCGCTCGACATCGCGTCGGAAGCGCAACTCCAGGTCGCTCTCGAGGCCGAGCAGGTCTCCCAGCAGCGCCAGACGGGCGGCACGCTGGCGTCCGCGATGCCGGGCGAGCAGGACCTGACGCACGCGCTCCACGGAGACGACGCGCTCGCGGACGGCGTCGAGCACTACACCGGCCCAGTCCGTGAGGGCGAGGTCGGCTCCCACATCGACGAGCGCCACCTCGACCGGCACGCACGGAAGGGTGCCTCGCCGACGTGTCAGCCGCTCCTCGCCATCGCGGTGGAAGGCCCAGCCGTGACGGGGTCGGACGCTGGGGTGTCCGGAGGGCAGCCAGGTGTCGATGACGGCGGGCGCGGAGGTGATGCCAGCGCGGTACAGCACGATCAGCCCGCCCAGCGCCGAATCGGGGCCACCCAGCAGATGACCTGCCCAGGCGCGCGCCACGATCGGCGGCGTGGTGGGGTGCCGGTAGACGGCGGTGGTGACGGGCACGAGCCCCTCGTTGCGCAGCAGCCGTTTCAGAGGAGTCGGGGTGAGGTGCTGCAGTGCCTGGGTTCGCGTCACGGTGCCGTCCTGCCGGGCCAGGAGGGTCAGCAGCGCGAGCGGGACATCTCGTCTCACATACTCCTCACGTTAGGCCTGACCCGTCACCCGCAGTGAGGGCGCACTCACTCCGACATCGTGGTCGGCAGACCAACCACGATGTCGGAGTGTGTGAGAGGCGCGTGGCGTCGACACCCCGGACTAGGGTGGGGCGCATGCCCGCGGCCCTGTCCACCCTCCTGCTCGCCACCCACAACGCCGCCAAGCTCGACGAGCTGCGGCGGATCGTGGCGGCGTCCGGGCTCGACGTCGAGGTGCTGGGGCTGGACGACGTGGCGTCCTACCCGGAGCCCGCCGAGACCGAGACCACCTTCGAGGGCAACGCGCTGCTCAAGGCGCGTGAGGCGGCCGCCCGCACCGGCCTACCGGCGCTGGCCGACGACTCGGGGCTGGAGGTCGACGCCCTGAACGGCATGCCGGGGGTGCGGACGGCGCGCTGGTCGGGCCCGGACGCGACGAACGAATCCAACCGACGGCTCGTGTTGGCGCAGGTGCACGACGTGCCGGACGCCCGCCGCGCGGCCCGGTTCGTGTGTGCCATCGCGCTCGTGGCGCCCGACGGCACCGAACACGTCCTGCGCGCCACCATGGAGGGACGCCTCGCGCAGGCCGAGATTGGGGACAACGGTTTCGGGTACGACCCCATCTTCATCGCCGACGGCGAAACCGTCACCAACGCGCAGCTCACGTCCGGGCGCAAGGACGCCATCAGCCACCGGGGCAAGGCGGTGCGGGCGATGGTGGAGCACATCCGGGCGTGGAACGATGGACGCCCGGCGCCCGCGGCGTCCGGCCCGAGCGAGGAGCACACGTGACCAACCCAGCGGACGGCCAGCACGCCGACGTCCAGTACCTGAGCCTCGTGCGCCGCATCATGGAGACCGGTGTGGAGAAATCCGACCGCACCGGCACCGGCACGCTGAGCGTCTTCGGCCACCAGTTGCGGTTCGACCTGGCGGACGGCTTCCCGCTGCTGACCACCAAGAAGCTGCACACGCGCTCGATCTTCGGGGAGCTGTTGTGGTTCCTGCGCGGCGACACGAACATCGGCTGGCTGCACGAGAACGGCATCACGATCTGGGACGAGTGGGCGGACGCCAACGGTGACCTCGGCCCGGTGTACGGCTACCAGTGGCGCAGCTGGCCCGCTCCGGACGGCCGCCATGTCGACCAGCTCGCGCAGGTCATCGACCTGATCCGGAACAACCCGGACTCGCGGCGTCACGTCGTCGTCGCCTGGAACCCGGCGATGGTCGACGCGATGGCGCTGCCGCCATGCCACATGATGTTCCAGTTCTACGTGGCGAACGGGCGGCTGAGCTGCCAGATGTACCAGCGCTCGGCCGACGTCTTCCTCGGCGTGCCGTTCAACATCGCCAGCTACGCGTTGCTGACGCACATGGTGGCCCAGGTCACGGGGTTGCGAGTGGGGGAGTTCGTCCACACCTTCGGCGACGCGCACCTGTACCTCAATCACCTCGATCAGGCCCGAGAGCAGCTCACCCGCGTGCCCCGGCCGCTGCCGACGCTGAACCTCAACCCGGCGGTGACGGCCATCGATGCGTTCGAGCTGGCTGATGTCGCGGTGCTCGGCTACGACCCGCACCCCGCGATCAAGGCGCCGATCGCGGTCTGATGCTGGACGACCTCGAACGGCGCGACCTCGACATCGACGGGTTCGAGGCCCACGCCTACGTCACCCACCGCGACGACGGCCCGACGTTCGTGCTCGTGCACGGGCTGGGCGTGTCGTCGGTGTACTTCGGTCCGATGGCGTCCGAGCTCGCCGACGTCGGCCGCGTGGTGGTGTTCGATCTGCCGGGCTTCGGCGAGACGCGCGAGCCGCGGCGTCCGCTCGGCATCGAGGCATTCGCGATGGTGGTGGCGGACGCGGCCGAGCGCCTCGGTGTGGCGGACGCCATCTGGCTCGGGCACTCGATGGGTGCGCAGATCGTGGTGGACGCCATCGCCCGCCGCCCAGGGCTCGCGCGCGGAGCCCTGCTGGCGGCGCCGGTGGTGACGCACGGGGCGCGGTCGGTGCGCAAGCAGACGTGGGCGTTCCTGAAGTCGGCGGTGCACGAGAAGTGGGGGGCCGCGCTGCTCTCGGTGGAGGGATACCTGCGGGCGGGGTTGGCCTGGCCGCGGGAGGTTCTGCCGGCGATGCTGGACTACCCGATCGAGGAGCGCATGCCGGAGCTCACCCAGCACGTGGTCGTGATGCGTGGTGAATGGGATGCGGTGACGCCCCTGTCGTGGGTCGAGGAGCTGGGGGAGGCCGCGTCCGCGGCGGCGTCGGTCCGGGTGGTGAGCGTGGCGGGGGCGTCGCACCAGTTGGTGGTGCGGCACGCGGGGGTGGTCGCCCAGGAGCTAATCGAGCTGGCGCGGCGGGCGGCATGAGGCTGCTGCGCGAGCGGGCGGGCATCGTGGTGCGCGACTGGGTGCACGTGGGCGTCCGCCAGGTGCAGACGGTGTGGGACCGGACGCCACCGGCGCGGCTGCTGGCCGTGCCGCGGTCGTGCCCCCACGGGCGGGTGCCGGTGCTGCTGCTGCCCGGGGTGTACGAGCCGTGGCGATATCTGCTGCCGCTGGGGAGTTTCCTGAGGGACGCCGGCCACCCGGTGTACGCGGTGCACGAGCTGGGCTGGAACATCCGTACGCTGGAGGAATCCGCCGACGTGGTCGAGGCGGTCGTGGCGCACCACCGGATCGAGCGCTGCGTGGTGGTGGCGCACTCCAAGGGCGGTCTGACGGGGCTGCTGGCGATGGGGCGTCCGGGCCTGTCGGACCGCATCGCCGGGGTGGTGGCAGTGGCGACGCCGTTCTCGGGATCGACGCGAGGGGTGCGGATCGCGGCGTTGTCGCACCTGCGGGAGTTCGCGCCGACGGCGTCCGGGATCGAGGCGATCCGGCGGATGGACCGGGCCCAGCGCCGGGTCTCATCGCTCATGCCGGTGTGGGACGAGATGATCCCGGAGGGCTCTGAGCTGGCGGGGGCGAGGAACCGGCGGCTGGCGGTGTCCGGGCACTTTCTGCCGCTGATGGACCGGCGGGTGTGGTGGACGGTGCACGCGGAGGTGCA
>JAKDIK010000249.1 GCA_030450535.1 Propionibacteriaceae bacterium | reverse complement strand
ACCAGCAGGTTGAGCAGGGTGGACTTGCCATCGCCATTGCGGCCGACGACGCCGACGACCTCGCCAGCGGCCAGCCCGAGCGAGACGTCGGCCAGCAGCGTGCGCGTGCCGTAACCCTTGGAGATGCGCTCCGCGTTGACCAGGTTCACCGGCCGCGCAGCGCGCGGTTGATACCCTTCGGCGTGGGCATGGGACCCTTCGGGATCGGCATCTGGTTGCGCAGGTTGAGGGCCTTGAGTCGCGACTGGACCTCGGTGACCTGATAGGGCTCCATGACCTTCGGCATCTTCTCGATGCGCTTTTGGAGCTCGCCCAGCTTCACCTGGTTGGCGGCCTCGCCCAGCACCAGCGTGGTGACGGTCGTGCCGTAGCTCACCTGGGAGTGCTTGCGCTCCTGCTCGGCCAGCAGCTTGCGGGTGCGGCCGGCGGCACCCTCGCCGATCAGGACGATGCCGCCCGGGCCGATGACGCGGTGGACGAGGTCGAGCTCGCGGGTGGCGGCGATGCCGAGGTCGTAGGTGTACTTCTTCTTGTTGAGCAGTTGCAGCGCTACCTCGGCCGAGCCGGGCTGACCCTGGTAGCGGGTGATCATCGCGGTCTTGGCCTTGCGCGTCAGCACCAGCATGGCGCCGAGCACGGCCGACATCAGCGCGAGCGGCACCCACGCCCACCAGGCGAGGTTGGCCAGCAGGCCGATCGCCGTGATGACCACGATGGCGCCAACGGCCACGCCGATCATCCACCAGCGGGTGGACGGGTCGATCTCGTTGGTGCGCTTGTACGCCTCGGCGAACTGCCGCCAGCGCCCCCAGTCCTTGGGGTCGTTGCTGTTCTTCTTGCGCAGCTTCTCGGCCCGGATCTGTTCCTTCTGCTTCCGGGCGAGTTCCTTCGCCTTCTCACTCGCCATGGCGCTCCACCCGCTTCTGCTCCAACCCGCTCGTGCTCGACTCGGTGGCCCATCCTACCGGGCGCGGACGCCGCGGGTGCGCGCCCGTCCGGCGTCAGCGACGCGCCTGCAGCGCGGTGCGGTAGAGGCGTCCGGCGCGGTAGGACGACCGGACGAGCGGACCCGACAGGACGCCGGCGAACCCGATCTGGATCGCCTCTGCCTCCAACTCGGCGAACTCGTCGGGCGTCACCCACCGGTCGATCGGGTGGTGCCGTGCGGAGGGCCGCAGGTACTGGGTGATCGTGATGAGCTCGGTGCCCGCGTCGTGGATGTCGCGCAGCGCCTGGCTGATCTCTTCGCGGGTCTCGCCCATGCCGAGGATGAGGTTCGACTTCGTGACGAGCCCGAACGCGCGCGCCTTCTGCAGCACGGTGAGGCTGCGGTCGTAGTCGAAAGCGGGCCGGATGCGCTTGAAGATGCGGGGGACCGTCTCGAGGTTGTGCGCGAACACGTCCGGTCGCGCGTCGAACACCGTCTGCAGGGGGCCGTCCTCGCCCTTGAAATCGTCGACGAGCAGCTCGACGCCCGTGCCCGGGTTGAGCTCGCGGATCAGCCGGCAGGTCTCGGCGTACAGCCACGAGGCGCCATCGGGCAGGTCGTCGCGTGCGACGCCGGTGACGGTGGCGTACTTCAGCCCCATCTCGCGGACCGACTCGGCCACCCGGCGTGGCTCGTCGCGGTCGTAGCCCGTCGGCTTCGCCGTGGCGATCTGGCAGAAGTCGCAGCGCCGCGTGCAGGCGTCCCCGCCGATGAGGAAGGTGGCCTCGCGATCCTCCCAGCACTCGAAGATGTTGGGGCACCCTGCCTCCTGGCAGACCGTGTGCAGGCCGGCACCCTTCACGCGCGCCTGCATGTCCCGGTACTCCGGGCCCATCACGGCACGGGTCTTGATCCACTCCGGCTTGCGCTCGATCGGCGTCTCGGCGTTGCGGGCCTCGATGCGGAGCAGACGGCGGGGTTGGGTGTCGGTCACCCGCCCATGCTAGTGGACGCCCCCGACGCACCCCGGCGAGCCTCAGTCGCGGGAGGCGTCAGCACCGCCGGGGGCGAGGCTCAGGTCGTCCAGGATCGGCTTGAGCTCCAGCCACCACTGCTCCAGCGGACGCCGCGCCTCCCAGTCGACGAGCTCATCAAGGTCGCGGATGCCCCGCATGCCGTCGGGCGTCGCGAACACGTGCTGGTTGCCGCCCGAGGCGATCTGCTCGCTCACCCACGCCATCGCCTGGGACGCCAGCCGGACGCCGTTGATGCGGTCGAACGGCGAGGGCGCGGCGCCCTGCTGGACGTGACCGAGCACGATGCCGCGGACGCTGAACGCGCCCTGGCCCTCCGCCTCGAACATGCGGGTGATGAGATCGGTGGTGTAGAAGGGGGACGCCTCCTCGTTGCGGATCGCCAGATAGAAGGAGCGCCCCCCGCGGAAGCCCTCGACCATCCAGTCGATGTCCGCCTTGAGGTCGGCGATGGTGATGCCGTCCTCGTGCAGGTACACCCGCTCGGCACCCACGGCGACACCCGTTGCCAGCGTCAGGAAGCCGCAGTGGCGTCCCATCGTCTCGACCACGAACGCCCGCTTGGCCGCCGTGGCCGACATCTTGATGAGGTCGACGGAGTTCACGGCCACGTTGAGGGCCGTGTCGGCGCCGACCGCCATCTGCAGGCCCGGCAGGTTGTTGTCGATCGACGCGGGCACGATGACGATCGGGATCTGCAGCGCCGGGAACCGCTTGCGCTCGTCGTGGATCAGCGTGAGCGCCCGGTAGGCGTTGAAGCCCCCGATGACGATGAGGGCGTCGAGGCCTGAGGTCTCGATCGAACGCGACAGGGCGTAGAGGTCCTCCTCGGTCGGGATCGTGCGCCGCGTGCCGAGGTTCGCCCCGCCCGAGGCCGCCCAGCCCTCAACGTCGCCCCAGCCCAGGCGGCGGATGTCGCCGTCGATGAGGCCCGGGAAGCCGCCGTACACGCCGAACATCTCGTGGCCCGCGTCGATGCCCAGGCGGATGACGGACGCCGCCGTCGCGTTCATGCCCGGAGCGAGCCCGCCGCAGTGCAGGACGCCGATCTGGCTGCAGTCCGGGGCCGGCTCCACGTCGGGGCGCGCCTCGCTGAGCTGGTGGAACGCCCGCGTCATCTGGACGAAGGAACGCCCGCGCGCCGCCATCGCCTCGTCGTAGTCGCCCTCCTCGATGAGAGAGGCGACGCGCCGGGTGGCGGCCACCGCGTCCATGAGCGGCTCGAAGTGGGGCCTGTTGCCGCGGATGGCGACGAGCTGGGGCTCGCGGTCGCCGCGCAGCACCTCCTGCACCGCCGCGTGGCCGAGCAGGCTCGGCATCCAGCGGTCGTACGCGCTGGGCGTGCCGCCGCGCTGGACGTGGCCGAGGATCGTCACGCGGGCGTCCTCACCCATCTCGTCGGCCAGCACCGCCCGGACGTCCTCGGCCGTGATCGGGTTGCCCTGCCGGTCCTGGGTGCCCTCGGCGACGACGACGATGGACGTCCGACGCCCGGCCCGGCGGCTCTGCCGCAGCACGTGCGCCATGTGCTGGCGCCAGTCGTCGGCCGGTGGGCGCTCGGGGATGAGCACGTAGTCGGCGGCGCCGGCGATGGCGCTCATGACGGCGAGGTAGCCGCAGTGGCGTCCCATGACCTCGACGACGAACGAGCGCTGGTGGCTGGCCGCGGTGCTGCTGATCGCGTCGATGGCCTCGGTGATGCGGTGCAGCGCCGAGTCGGTGCCGATGGTCATGTCGGTGCCGACCATGTCGTTGTCGATGGATCCGACCAGGCCGGCGATGATGAGCCGCTGGTGGGCGGACGCCTGCTCGGCGGTGATGTCCCCCTCGGCGGCGAGCTCGGCGACGAATTCCGGCCACTCCTCACGCAGGCGATCGGTGCCGGTCAGCGAGCCGTCGCCGCCGATGACGATGATGCGGTCGATGCCGTTCACGATGAGGTTGCGGGCGGCCTGCTTGCGTCCGTCCCGCTCCCGGAACGCCGCGCACCGGGCGGTGCCGATCAGCGTGCCGCCCTTGGAGAGGACGTTGCCGACGTCCTCCCACTCCAGGCGTCGGATCTGGTCGCCGCCATCGACGGCGCCCTGCCAGCCCTCGTGGATGCCGAAGACCTCGGCCCCGAAGTGGATGCCGGCGCGCACGACCGCGCGGACAGCAGCATTCATGCCCTGGGCATCGCCCCCGGACGTCAGGACTCCGATCCGAATCGACATCGGGTTCACTCCTCGCTCTGCTCGGCCTGCGCCTCAGCCTAACGAAGGCAGGTTACGCGCGGGTGGCGGGTGTGAAAGCGAAGGACAGCTGCTCGTTCAACAGCGGTTCGAGCTGCCGTGCGACCTCCACGAGGGTTGGCGCGGGGCGGCCGAGCTCGCCCTCCAGCGACGTCACGTCGGCGTCGCTGATGCCGCACGGC
>JAKDIK010000049.1 GCA_030450535.1 Propionibacteriaceae bacterium | reverse complement strand
GCCGCGCCCCCCCCCCCCGGGGGGTGGGGGCGGCAGGTAGCGGGTCGGGTCGGCTCAGGCGGCGTGGCGGCAGCCCCAGGGCTGCAGGCCGCGCTGGGCGTAGAGCCGGTTGGCGACGGTGATCTGCTGCGCCCGGGACGCCTGGTGCGGATAGGCCGCGAAGTCCGGGCCGCCGACCGAGCGCCACGTCCCGAGGTTGAACTGCAGTCCGCCGTAGTAGCCGTTGCCGGTGTTGATGTTCCAGCGGCCGGTCGACTCGCACTGGGCAATGCGATCCCACATCGCGGCGCGCGACAGGTCGAGACCGGCGCCAGAAGAGCTGGAGGAGGACTCCCCTGCGGGGGCGGGGGCCTCGGTGGCGCTGCTGGACGCCTTGGCCGAGGAGGTGCTGGTCTTGGCGGTCCGCTCGGCGGAGCGCGAGGTGACCTCGGTCGTGCGCGCCGGGGTCGGCTCGGGCACCTTGGTGCCCACCAGGACCACCTTCGTCACCGGCTCACGGGTGACCTCCTCGCCGACCATCTCGATCGACTCGATGCTGCCCTGCACCGTCGTGGTGCGGTAGCTCTCGACCTTCTCGCCCTCCACACCCTCGGTCTTCACCTTCGTCTCGCCCTTGGCGAGATCGGGATCGTTGACGTTGGTGGTCTCGAACGCGAGCGAGACGGTCTTGGTCCACTGGGCGGTCGACACCGATGAGACGGTGATCGTGTCGCCCTCGGCGATGGGGGAGCCGAGGTCGGGTGACACCCGATCGGACGCCTTCAGCTCCACCCCCGCCGCAACGAGCGCCGAGGCGACGGAGAGATTCTCCACCTCGACGGTGGCCGTGGTCCCGTTCGCGGAAACGGTCACGGCACTGGTGTCGACCGGCGCCGGAATGGCGTTCACGACCGCGGGGGCCGACGCGGGGTTCGCTGACAGGGCCACGGCGGTCCCTCCACCGACGAGGACAGCAGCGCTCGCGGCGACGGCCACCAGCTTCTTCGAGATCGGCACGACACAACTCCTGGGTAAGACGGGAAAGCTCGACTGGATTCATCGTGCCCCCATTCCTGAGTGAACTCCAACTGCATTCTCAGGTTTCCATCAGGTGGCTGCCGCAGTGGCGGAGGCCTCCGCGCGGCCGGCCATCACCGGGGACGCCGACGGGGCCGGCACTCATCAGGAGTGCCGGCCCCGTCGGGCGTGCGTGGCAGCGGGCGTCGCCCGCCGTCATGAGGTGATCAGTACGCGACCTTGGCCGCGCGGGCGGCGTCCAGGCGCTGGGCGACGTCGTTCCAGTTGACGACATTCCACCACGCCTTGACGTAGTCGCCCTTGACGTTCTTGTACTGCAGGTAAAACGCGTGCTCCCACATGTCGAGCTGGAGGATCGGCAGCTGGCCGACGGGCAGGTTGCCCTGCTGGTCGAACAGCTGGTTGATGTTGAGGCGCTGGCCGAGGGTGTCCCAGACGAGCATCGACCACCCGGAGCCCTGGATGCCGTTGGCGACCTCGTTGAACTGCTTGGTGAATCCCTCGAACGACCCGAAGAACTCATCGATCGCCGAGGCGACCTCGCCGGTGGGCTCGCCGCCGCCGTCGGGGGACATGTTCTTCCAGAACACCGAGTGGTTGACGTGCCCGCCGAGGTGGAACGCGAGGTCCTTCTCCAGCTTGTTGATCGCGCCGAATTCGCCGGACTCCCGCGCCTCGGCCAGCTTCTCCAGCGCGGTGTTCGCGCCGGTCACGTAGGCCTGATGGTGCTTGTCGTGGTGCAGCTCCATGATCTGCGCCGAGATGTGCGGCTCCAGCGCGCCGTAGTCGTAGTCGAGGTCAGGAAGGGTGTACACCATGGGTATTCGTCCTCTCGATCGGTGGCGTCGTCAGGGGCAACGCCTCACGTCTTGAGCCTATGCCCCCCGGCCGTGAGCACAACACCCTTCCCACACGAGGGGCCGGCTGATGGGCCGGCCCCTCGCGAGTGGGTGTGGTGGGCGCCGATCAGCGCCCGGGTTCAGCGACGATCGTCGCGGGCCCCGTCGACGGCGTCGTTGAAGGCGCCGGCGACGCCTTCCTTCGCATCGTTGACGGCGTCCTTGGCCTGACCAGCGAGCTGGTCCTTCTTGCCCTCGGCCTCGAGCTGCTCATTGTTCGTGAGGTCGCCGACGCCTTCCTTGACCTTGCCCGCAGCCTGCTGCGTCTTGTTCTTGATCTCGTCACCCAGGCCCATCGTCGGGCTCCTTTCCGTCGGTGGATGGTGCGTCCACGCTAGTCATCGAAAACTCAGTTGCCAAGACCCCGGCGCACCCCGAACACGCGGAAGCCCTTCGCGGAGGCGGTGCGCTCGCACCTGAAGCCCTGTTCGGTGAGCCAGCGCTGCAACGAATCGGCGCCCAGGTTGCGGCCCACGACGAGCCGAGCCACGCCGTCCTCTCTCAGGCGGGGCAGCCAGCGTTCGAGCAGATCGTGCAGCGCCTCCTTGCCGATCCGGATCGGCGGGTTCGACCAGATCTCGTCGTAGCGGGCGTCCGCGTCCGCGTCGTCGGGGGTGGTGGCGTGGACGCGGTCGCCCACCCCGTGGGCGCGGGCGTTGACGCGGGTCAGCTCCACCGCGCGCGGGTTGACGTCGACGGCGTCCACGCGGGCGTGCGGGCTGGCGGACGCGAGCGCCACGGCCAGGACGCCGTAGCCGCAGCCGAGGTCGAGGAGGCGCCGCGCGTCCGGGGTGGGGGTGTGCGTGCGCAACAGGACGCCGGTGCCGAGATCGAGGCCGTCCGCGCTGAACACGCCGTTCGCCGTCGTCAGGGGCCAGTCGGTGTCCCAGAAGCGGGCCGTGATCGTGCGTCGGCGCTCGGGGCCCTCCGGGGTGCTGAAATAGTGACTCACGCATCCTCCTGGGCGGTGGGGTTGTCGCGGCGGGCCCGGGCCTCGATCTGCCGGGCGGCGAGCCGATCGTCGGGCGGATAACCCACCTCGACGAGCACGAGGCCGTGCGGGGGCAGGACGGTCACCTCGCCGGCGCGGGAATCCGCGTCAAGGAGGCCGGCGAACCAGGCGACGTCGCGTCGGCCGGTCCCCACCGCGACCAGCGCCCCCACCACGGAGCGGACCATCGAGTGGCAAAACGCGTCCGCGCGAAGCTCGACGGCCACGGTGCCGGCACACTCGCCGTGGTCGACCCGGGTGACGGCGCACCCGAGCACGTCACGGATCGTCGTGGCACCCTCGCGCTCCTTGCAGAACGCCGCGAAGTCGTGCAGGCCGACCAGCGCCGTGGCGGCGTCCGCCATCGCGGGCACGTCGAGGGGCCGGTCCACAGCCACCACGCTGCCGCGCAGCAGCGGGTCGAGCGGGGCGTCCGCGAGGCGGAATGAGTAGCGCCGCCACATGGCCGCGAACCGGGCGTCGAAGCCCTCGGGCGCGGGGGAGACAGAGGTGACGACCACGTCGTCGGGCAGCACGCGGCCGAGACGATGGGCCAGGTGTGCGGCGAGGGCGTCCGCATCGGAGGCGGCCGTGTCGGTGGGCAGGTCGACGTGGGCGACCTGCCCGCGGGCGTGGACGCCTGCGTCGGTGCGACCGGCGACCGTGAGGTGGGCGGGCTCGCTCAGACGCAGGACAGTGGTGATCCAGTGTTCGAGCACGCCCTGCACGGTGCGGAGGCCCTCCTGACGCGCCCAGCCGTGGAAGGCGGCGCCGTCGTAGGCGAGGTCGAGGCGGAAGCGGGTGACGGTCACAGCGGGACGCCCCCGGTGGCGTCGGGTCGCGGCGTGCGGTGGACCAGGTCGCCGACCACGGGTGGCCGGGGCCGGTAGGTGAGGTCGCGGATCGTGCGTCCGGCGGCTAGGCCGCGGGCCTCGTACTTGGTGATCGGACGCTCGGCCAGTCGGGGCGCCCAGCCGTCGTGGGGGTTGATGAGGCCCGGCGCGGCGTCCAGCACCGCGCGCATGTGCTCGGCGTAGTCGGACCAGTCCGTGGCCAGCCGCCACGCGCCCTCGGCGGCGAGCCGGGAGGCGACGAGTGCGGCGAACTCGGGGCTGACGAGGCGCCGCTTGTGATGGCGGGGCTTGTGCCAGGGATCGGGGAAGAACGTCCACAGCTCGGCGACGCTGCCGGGGGCGAACAGGACGCCGAGCCCCTCCACCCCGTTGGCCAGCACGATGCGGACGTTGTCGACGCCGTGGCGGGAGATGCGGCTCAGCGTGGACGCCACGGCAGGGGTGAACACCTCGAACGCCACGATGTTCCACTCGGGGTGGGACTGCGCCAGCGCGACGAGCGCCTCGCCGCGTCCGGATCCGATCTCGACGGCCAGCGGAGCACGGCGTCCGAACACCCGCTCCCAGTCGACGCGGGCGTCCGGGTGGACCGACGTCGAAAGCTCCCGCTGCGGAACGTCGACGACGAGCCGCGCGGCGTGCGCCTCCCAGGCCTTGCTCTGGGATGGGTTCATGCGCGCGCTGCGACGGACGTAGGAGACCACCTCACGGTGGATGCGGGGATCGGTTCGCGGCACGGCGCGAGCCTACCGGTGGGGCTAGGGTGGTTCCATCCCCGGGCGACGGGCCCGGGCCGGCCTGAGGAGTACCCCGTGCGCACCCTGCTCAACCTCATCTGGCTGATCTTCGGCGGCCTGTGGCTGTCGATCGGCTACTTCTTCTTCGGCCTGCTCGCATGCCTGCTCATCGTGACGATTCCGGTGGGGGTGGCGTCGTTCCGCATGGCGGCCTACGCGCTGTGGCCCTTCGGCAAGACGGTGGTGAACAAGCCGTCCTCCGGCACGGGCGCGGCGCTCCTCAACGTGGTGTGGTTCCTCATCGGCGGCGTCTGGCTGGCCGTCGGCCACGTGACCACGGCGGCCGCGCAGGCCGTCACGATCGTCGGCATCCCGCTGGCCATCGCCAACATCAAGATGATCCCGGTCACCTGCTTCCCGTTCGGCAAGATGATCGTCGACTCCGACGCGATCCCGGCCGGCTACGAACCCCTGTTCACCATCTGAGGCCGGAGGCGAAGGCTGCGGTGCGGCGTCTCGATCGTCGAGGCGGGACGCCCGGCGTTTCACCCGGCGGTCTATCCTCGCAGCCATGAACGACGACGCCGCGGACGGTCCAGCCGCCCTGTGGTTCGCGTCCTTCATCCGGCGCGTGCATGGCGCCCTCCCCGCGGCCGTGCGGCGGGTGCTGCCGAAGACGTTCATCGGCTACGCGCTGATCAACGGCAGCGCCTTCCTCCTCGACATGGGGTTCCTGGCGATCCTCAGCCACTTCTTCCGGTTGCCGTACGGCCTGTTGTTCTCGATCGGGTACGCGCTGGCGTCCATCTACGCCTTCATCCTCAACCGGTGGCTGAACTTCCGCGAACATGGTGACCTCGGCCGGCAGACGTCCAAGTACGTGCTGGTGATCATCAGCAACTACGTGATCTGGATCGTCGGGTTCGCCTCCCTGCTCGACGCCCTGGGTCTGCACATCATGCTCGCCCGCATCACCACGGCGGGCTGCGAGGGGATCTACATCTACCTCATGCTGCGCCTGTGGGTGTTCCCCCGCGGCCGGGCAGCGGAGGGATTCACCGATGCCGACCCCGGCCCGGCGACCTCGGACGTCCGCCGCTGACGGCGGCGTGGCACCACACCGCGACAGCCAAGCCCAAGCGCGTCCGGGCCCTCAGTGGTTTCCGGCGAAATCCGCCACCAGGTTGCCCGGCATCTGTTCGTAGCCGTGGAACGTCCGCCGGAAGCTACCCGACCCCTGAGCAAGGCCGCGCAGGTCGATGGCGTAGCGCGCCAACTCGAGTTGCGGCACGAGCGCCCGGATGATCACCTTGCGGCCCTCGGCGTCCGATCCCTGCAGCTGGCCGCGGCGGCCGGAGAGGTCGGTCATGATCGCGCCCATGTACTCCTCACCCACGGTGACCTCAACGAGATCCACCGGCTCCAGCAGCGCGGTCAGCTTCGGGTCGGACGCCGCCTCCTTCAGCGCGGCGCCCGCGGCCATCTGGAACGCCATGTCGGAGCTGTCCACCGAGTGGGCCTTGCCGTCGGTCAGCGTCACGCGCACGTCCACCATCGGGAAGCCCGCGATGATCCCCCTCTCCAGCTGCGCCCTCGATCCCTTCTCGACGCTCGGGATGAACTGCCGCGGCACCGCGCCGCCCACCACCTTGTCGACGAACTCGAAGCCCGCGCCGCGCTCCAGCGGCTCCACCTCGATGTTGACCACCGCGTACTGGCCGTGGCCTCCGGACTGCTTGACGTGGCGGCCGAGCGCCTTCGCCTTGCCGACGAACGTCTCCCGCAGGGCGATCTTCACGTCCTCCTGGACGACGTTGACCCCGTAGCGGTCGCGCAGCCGGGCCAACAGCAGGTCGGCGTGCGACGGGCCGGTCGTCCACAGCACGAGCTGATCGGACGCCCCGCGCGCGAGCCGCACGTTGGTGTCCTCCACCGCGAGGCGACCCAGGGCGGTGGCCAGCTTGTCCTCATCGTTGCGGGACGCCGCGCGGATCGCCAGCGGCAACAAGGCCTCCGGCATCCGCCAGTTGGGGATGACCACGACGTGGTTGGGGTCGGAGAGCGTGTCGCCGGTCTCGGCGTGGGTGAGCTTCGGCAGCATGACGATCTCGCCCGCGATGGCGCGGTTCCTGGCCACGAGCTCGCTGCCGACGGCCTGCTGGATCTGGCCGATGCGCTCGGAGTCGTCGTGGTCGGGGTGGGCAGAATCCTCGCTCCCGGTGAAGAACGAGCGGTGACCCGAGACGTGCACGCCTGCGTCCGCGGTGAGGGTGCCCGCGAAGATGCGCACCATCGAGAGGCGGCCGGCGAACGGGTCGGTCGTCGTCCTGATCACTTGGGCGACCAGCGGAGCGTCCGGGTCGGTGGGGGCGGGGCCGACCTCCTCACCGCTGAGCTTCACCGTGTCGGGGTTCGGGTGGAGGCTCGGCGTCGGGAAGCCCAGCTCGATGAGGCTGAGCAGTTCCTCCGTGCCGACGCCGGTCGAGGCCACCACGGGCACGACCGGAAACAGATTCGCCCCGGCGGTGGCCTTCATGAGGTCGCCCAGCAGGTATTCGCGGCCCGGGTCCTCACCCTCCAGGTAGCGATCCATGAGTTCGTCGTCCTCGGCCTCCTGGATGAGCCCCTCCATGAGCGGACCGTGGTGGTCGCGAACCAGCTCGGCGTGGGATTCGTCGCCCTCGACCAGGACGGGGTCGCCGCCACTGGAATAGTCCCGGAACCGGTGGGACAGGACGCCCACGGTGCCGTTGATGCCGCCGCCGGAGCCCACCGGGACGTGCGTGGGCAGCACGCCCTCACCCAGGGCGTCCTTCAACTCCTCCACGACCTCGTCGAAACTCGCGTGCGCGGCGTCCATCTTGGCCAGCGCGATGATGCGCGGCAGGTGCGCGTCGGCGCACTCCTCCCACAACGCCTGCGCGGCGGCGTCGACGCCGTCGGCCGCGCTGACGACGAAGATCGCGGCGTCCGCTGCCCGGATGCCCGCGCGCAGCTCGCCGACGAAGTCCGGATTGCCCGGCGCGTCGAGGAGGTTGACGAAGACGTCACCCGTCACCAGCGACGCGAGATAGAGCTGGGACAGCCGCTCGGCGTCGTCCTTCTCGCCCCTGTAGCCGGCGACGCGCGCCCGCAGCAGATTCTCGAACAGCGAGGTCTTGCCCGACCCGGCCGTCCCGATCAGCACCACGTTGCGCACATCGTCCGGGTTGTTCACCTGGACCTGTGTGTTGTTCACCCTCGAACCCATGGGCGCCACAATGCCACCATTCGCGACCGCCCGTGGCGCTTGGACGCCAATCGACCGAGTGTCTCCTACATCTCGTAGTTTCGACTCGCCCTGCACGGCGCGGCGGGCACCCACTAGCCTGTTCGGCGAACCCGCCGGATCCGAGGGAGGAACCCCATGACGATGCCGCGTCCCGGCGCGGGTGAGGCCGTGGCCGCCGATGCGTGACTTCACGCCTGCCTCCTGGGTCGAGGTGGCCGAGCAGAGCGTGGCCGCCCGGCGGGGCGTCCTGCTCAGTCACCACCTCGCCAGCGCGCTGCTGATGGTGACCGCCACGGTGGCCTGGTTCGCCGTGCCGCGGGACGCCCAGGGTGCCTTGGTCGCAGGCATCGTCGCCGGCTTCCTCGCGCTGGGAGCGATGCTGCTGCAGGCCTCCGCCCTGCTGCTGGGCCGTTTCTGGCGGCGTCGCCAGCTTCCCGGCCCGCGCGACGGCGTCCCGCAGTGGGCCGTCCTCCGCGATCGGGACGCCCTGGTGCCGTCGGTCTTCATCACCCTCGCCCTCGCCGTCGTGCTGTTCCTCACCGTCGGGCCGACCCCGCTCGCCTGGGCGGCCATCGGCGTGTTCGCCGCCTTCTTCCTGATCCTGCACGCACCCGGGTGGCTGGCCCGACGCCGGGCTCGGGGTCTGCTCGCGCAGCTTCTGGAGTCGGACGCCGGCGCCGCGGCCGCGTTCGCCCGCGTCCGCGCCACCTATCCGGCGGACGCCGAGCTGCCGTTCAGTCATGACGACGCCGTTCAGCCATGATGACGCCGGTCGACCGCGGCGTCGGTGACGGCGGCCGGGGACCGGTTTTGACCCACCCCGTCGGCATCGATAGAATCGGTCGCTGTTGTGCTTGGGCGTGTCCGGGGAGGCGTCGAGCGCACGGCTTCGATTGACCAGCTCCCCGATGACAGATGGGTCCAGCACCGTGACCACCTACAGCCCCAAGGCCGCCGATGTGACGCGCGCCTGGCACGTGATCGATGCCACCGACGTCACCCTGGGTCGCCTTGCCGTGACCGTGGCGACGCTCCTGCGTGGCAAGCACAAGGCCATTTTCGCCCCACACGTGGACACCGGTGACTTCGTCATCGTCGTGAACGCGCGGAAGGTCGCCCTCACCGGCACCAAGGCGACGGACAAGCTCTCCTACCGCCACAGCGGACGCCCGGGTGGCCTCAAGGCCGTCCCCCTGGGTGAGCTCATCGAGAAGGACCCGCGCAAGGCGATCGAGAAGGCCGTGTGGGGCATGCTCCCCAAGAACCGGCTCAGCCGGCAGGTCATCAAGAAGCTCAAGGTCTACGCCGGCCCCGAGCATCCCCACGCCGCGCAGCAGCCGCAGCCGTACCAGATCACCCAGATCGCCCAGTGACGCAAGGAACAACCGTGACCGACACCGTGTCCGAAGAGACCATCGAGACCGCCGAGACCCCCGAGGCCGCCCCGTTCACCGAGGGTGACCGCGAGATCGCCTACCGCTCCGAGGCGAGCCCGACGTCGGCCGCTCCTGGCGAGCGCCCCGCCGTCATCGCGCCCGGCGCCGCCACCGGCCGCCGCAAGGAGGCCGTCGCGCGCGTCCAGATCGTGCCCGGATCGGGCCAGTTCAAGATCAACGGCCGCACGCTGGAGGAGTTCTTCCCGAACAAGCTCCACCAGCAGACCGTCAACGAGCCCTTCGTGACCGCCGGCGTCGAGGGCGCCTACGACGTGGTCGCCAAGATCATCGGCGGCGGCGTCACCGGCCAGGCCGGGGCGCTGCGCCTGGGCATCGCCCGCGCCCTCAACGCGGTGGACGCCGAGGCGTCCCGCCCCGCGTTGAAGAAGGCAGGGCTGCTCACCCGCGACGCCCGCGTGAAGGAGCGGAAGAAGGCTGGCCTCAAGAAGGCCCGCAAGGCGCCGCAGTACAGCAAGCGCTGAGCCATGGCGCGTCTCTTCGGCACCGACGGGGTCCGGGGGAAGGCGAACGTCGACCTCACCGCGGAGCTCGCCCTGGAGCTCTCGGTGGCGGCCGCGCACGTCCTTGGCGAGTCCGGGATGTTCGAGGGTCACCGTCCCGTGGCCCTCGTCGCGCACGATCCCCGCGCCTCGGGTGAGTTCCTCGAGGCGGCTGTCGTGGCGGGTCTCGCGTCCGCCGGGGTGGATGTCGTCCGCCTCGGTGTCGTGCCCACTCCCGGCCTGGCGTATCTGGTGAACGCGCTGGATGCCGACTTGGGCGTGATGCTGAGCGCGAGCCACAACCCGATGCCCGATAACGGCATCAAGTTCGTGAGCCGTGGCGGCGTCAAGCTCGACGACGATCTTGAGGACATGATCGAAGAGCGCATGGAGCAGGAGTGGACGCGTCCCACCGGCTCGGCCGTGGGGCGCGTCACCGACCGCCCCGAGGCGGTCGAGGCGTACGTCGCGCACCTCGTGGCCTCCCTCGGCGACGCGGGCAGCCTGCATGGGCTCACGGTTGTCCTCGATTGCGCCAACGGAGCGGCACACATGACCGGCCCCGCGGCCTTCGAGGCCCAGGGTGCCGACGTCATCACGATCAACGCCGCACCGACCGGCCTCAACATCAACGAGAACGCCGGCTCCACCCACATGGAGGGGCTGCGCGCCGCCGTCCTTCAGCACGGCGCCGACCTCGGCTTCGCCTTCGACGGCGACGCCGATCGCTGCCTCGCGGTGGACGCGAGCGGTGAGCTCGTGGACGGCGACCAGATCCTCGCCATCCTGGCGCTGGCGATGAAGGATTCCGGGGTGCTGCACTCCGACACGGTCGTCGCCACCGTGATGAGCAACCTGGGCTTCCTGCAGGCGATGCGCAGCAACGGCGTCCGGGTCGACCAGACGAAGGTGGGGGACCGCTACGTCCTCGAGTCGATGAATGCCAACGGCTTCACCCTGGGCGGCGAACAGTCCGGCCACGTCATCATGAGCCAGTACGCCACCACGGGGGACGGCGTTTTGACAGCGCTGCACGTCGCGGCCCAGGTCGTCTCGAGCGGCACCCCTCTCGCCGGGCTGGCCGGTGTCATGACGCGGCTCCCGCAGGTGATGCTCAACGTGTCGGGCGTGAACAAGGCGCGGGCGGGCATAGACCCGGAGGTCACGGCAGCCGTGACCGCGGCGAGTAGGGAATTGGGCGACACCGGGCGCGTTCTGCTGCGCCCCTCCGGCACGGAACCGCTGGTGCGCGTTATGGTCGAGGCAACCACCGAGGCGCGTGCGCACGAGGTGGCCGAACGGCTCGCGGGCGTCGTCCGCGACCGGCTCTCCCTCTGACCGTCCTCGTCCCCCGGAGGTGTCCATGCCGCGCGAGCGGACCCTGCTGCCGACCATCGTCGGCCTGCTTGCCGCGGTGCTCGTCGGCGCCTTCGTTCTGACCAGCGGGCTGGTCGCCACCCAGCACGCCTTCCGCTTCGAGGGGCAACTGCCTGCCCTGCTGCCGTTCTTCGCGTGGGCGGCCGCCGCGGGCGTGGGCCATCTGGCCAACCTGGGACGCACCCTGCTGGCGCCGTGGCGGGCCGCTTGGGGGTATGTGTCGCTGGTGCCCTACGCCGTGCTGATGATCGCCGTCGCCGTCGTGCCCGGCCTGCAACTGCCGTGGTGGACGGCCGCCATCGCCGCCGCGTGCGCCGCCGGGCCGTTCATCGCGGTGGGACTGCGGTCGGATCCGACCCTCGCGGTGACGCCGGTGCGGGACGCCGACGACACGAGCCTGCGCGGTACGTTCCTCACCGGCGTCGCGCTCATGCTCCTGGCCTACGCCGTCTCGGGGCCACCGGTGACCGGCGCCATCATGTCGGTGCTGCTCGCCGTCGGGCTCGCCATCGCGAGCATGATGACGCATGGCATGGCGCGGGCGTCCCGGACGTGGCGGATGCGCCACTGGCTGGCGCTCACCTGGGGGTCGCTGGTGATCTGGATCAGCGCGCTGCTGCGCGGCCTGACGACGTTTTTCGACGACGTGTGGTTCGTGTTCACCGTGGTGATACTCGCCGGCATTCCCTTGATCGTGATCAACAGCGCCGAGGCGCGCCGCTCCGGCCAGCCGCGGCCGGCCGAGGATGCATCGGCCCCCCACCAGGCCCCCTG
>JAKDIK010000248.1 GCA_030450535.1 Propionibacteriaceae bacterium | reverse complement strand
CGCCCTGTGTGTGTCTCAATGCTGCAAAACAGCTGCTTGGACGACCCTTTTGCAGCATTGAGACGCACACAACCGACCAGGGCGGCCGTCGGCCGGTCAGAACACCGGACGCCTCCGTCGGCCGGTCAGAAGACCGGACGCCCGCCGGTCACGCCGAGGACCGTGCCGGAGACGTAGGACGCCTCCTGCGGGGACGCCAGGAACACGAACGCCCCCGCCAACTCGGACGGCTGACCCGGGCGTCCCAGCGGGGTGTCGGTGCCGAAGGACGTCATGTCGTCGCCCTTGCGCGTGGCCGGCTGCAGGGGCGTCCAGATCGGACCCGGGGCCACCGCGTTGACCCGGATGCCCTGGGGGCCCAGCTCACTGGCGAGGTTCACCGTGAAGTTGTTGATCGCCGCCTTGGTCGCCGCGTAGTCGATGAGCGATTCGGAGGGATCGTAGGCCTGGATCGAGCTCACGTTGATGATGCTCGCACCCTCGTCGAGGTACTTCAGGGCCTGCTGCGACATCCAGAACAGGGCGTAGAGGTTGGTCTTGAAGATGCGGTCCATCATGTCGGGCTCGAGGTCGGCCAGGCCGGACTCGCGGCGTCCCCACTGCATGCCGGCGTTGTTGACCAGGATGTCGAGGCCGCCCAACTGATCGGCGGCGTCGTCGACGACCTTGCGCGCGGTCGTCTCCTCGGTGATGTCGCCGGGCAGCAGCACGCAGGTGCGGCCCTCCTTCTCGACCCACGTCGCGGTGTCCTCGGCGTCGGACTGCTCGTCGGACAGGTAGCTGAGCGCCACGTCGGCGCCCTCGCGGGCGAACGCGATGGCCACGGCCCGGCCGATTCCGGAGTCGCCGCCGGTGATGAGCGCCTTCAACCCCGCGAGCCGCCCGTGGCCCACCCACGCCGTCTCGCCGTGGTCGGGGGTCGGCTTCATCTCGCTGGTCAGGCCGGGCGGCGGCTGCTCCTGCGACGGGAAGCCGCCCTCGGCGGTCGTGAGCTCTTCGGCCTTGGTTGCGATGTCGCTCTTGGTGGTCATGGGTCCAGTGTGGTCGGACGCCGCGACCCGGCCAGCACCCCGAGGGGTGGAATCGACGCGGACGCGCCTCCGGCGTCCGACCACCGCGACGACCCGGGGCGACGACCCAAGGCGGCGATGGCGACGACCCGGGGCGGACGATCAGGCCAGGATCACCTGAACGTCGGACCACCCGCCGACCGGGGACACCTCACGCATCGACGTCTCCTCCCCCAGCGTGATGGACGTGGTCGCGGCCAGAATCGCCCGCAACGCGATGCGCAGTTCGAGCGTCGCCAGCAACTCGCCGGGGCAGGCGTGGCGTCCGATGCCGTAGACGAGGTTGTGCTGGGCGTTGCCCTCGGGCTCGAAGGCGTCCGGATCCCCGAACACGGCCTCGTCGCGGTTCGCCGACGTCCAGTTCAGCTTGACGCGCGCCCCCTCGGGCAGCGCGACCCCGCCCACCGACACCGGACAGGTGGTGATCCGCCGGTTCGAGACGAACGGGTCGTCGATGCGAAGGATCTCGTTGATCACGGCGTCCCACTCGGCGTCCGGGACGCCCTCTCGCAGCCGGGCGGCAAGCGGCGCGTCCTGGGCCAGGTGGTACAGCAGGACGCCCACGCACAGCGCGATCGAACCGAGGTCCCCGCCGGTCCAGTTGCGCAGCACCGAGACGATCTCCTCCTCGCGCAGTGGTCGCCCGTCGACCTCGGTGCGCATCAGCTCGGCGGTGACGTCGTCGCCGATCACCGCACCATTGGGTCCGCGGCGGGCGTCCAGCAGGCCGTTGATGAGGGTGTCGAATTCGTCGGCCACGGCCACCATGTCGGTGCGGTTGCCGCTGCGGGTCGCCTCGTGGTTGCGGGCCACCCAGGCGACGAGCGGCGCCTCCAGCGCGGTGGGCCAGCCGAGCCACGCCGACTGGGCCCGCACGGCGAACACCGCCCCGATGTCGGTGACCGCGTCGATGGCGACGTGCGCCGGCAGCTCGGACGCCAACGCTGCGGCGATCCGCTCGAACGCGGCGTGGTAGGGCTCGAGCGCTGCGGGGGTCAGGAAGGCGTCCAGCGCCTTGCGGTAGGCGGTGTGCTCGGCGCCGTCGAGTCCGTTGGGGATCTGCAGGTGCGCCGAGACCGCCGAGGAGAACGTCGCGTCGTCCAGCGCGATGGCGCGGACGTCCGCGTGCCGGAGGAAGACGTACTCGCCGCGCACGTTGCGGACGGCGACGTGCTGGGGGCGCAGGACATCGGTGAAGGCCCGAAGATCCTGACCCGTGGGGTCGACGTCTTCGGGAAGGGGATGGGACATCAGTGCTCCTGGGTGTGGGGAGCCGTGCCGGACGTCACGACGCGGGGTTGGCGTAGGGACAGGGTGAACAGGGCGATCGCGCCGAGGCACACGACGATGCCGAGAATGATGTGGGGGACGCGCCAACCCAGCTCACCGATCGCCAGTTGCACCACGGCCAGCCCGAACACCCCGAACCCGTGCGCGATGATCCCGCGGTCGTGCGCCTGGCGACCGTAGCTGAGCGACGACAGGGCCGCGAGCAGCGTGGTGAGCAGGAACAGGTAGCCGGTGTATTGGTGCGAACTGAGCAGGGTCGGGTTGCCGAGCCACACGGCGATGCCCAGGCCGAGCATCACGAGGGCAACGAGAGCGCTCACTCCCGAGACCCAACGAAGAACTTTGTGGGAGAGCAGCGGCTCCAGCGTCACGAACGGCACGGGAACCACCCTAGCGGGCGCCGCCGACACGCCCCACGAGCCCGAGGTGTTCGGCGATCTCGTCGCCCCGGACCTGCGCCAGGGCGTCCACGAGGGCGATCCGGAAGGACGCCGGCCCGTGCGCCTGTCCGGACGCCCGGTCGGCGGCCGCGCTCAGCCACGCCGATCCGGCCAAGGCCGCCTCGAGGGGCGTCGTCACCGCAGCGCACGCCGCCATGAGCGCGCAGACCGCGGCCCGGACGCCGGCGACCTGGCAGAGCCAGCCCTCGGTGGCGGGGACGGCGATGGTGCGGTCGCGCTGGGTCACTTTGGTGATGATGTCGGCGCTGGCCTGCGCGGCTTCGGCCACCGGGTCCTGCTCGCCGTGGAGCAGTCCGTCGGTCGAGCGGACGATTGCCGGCCCGTGCGCCAGCAGCGCGCGGACGCGATCGGCGCGGGCCGGCGTCCGCCCCACCGTGGTCAGGTCCCGCAGCCACGGGACGCCGGCGCCACGCGCCGCCACGACGGCCGTCTCCACGTCGTCGGTCCACTGCAGCGACAAGGTGGCCAGGTCGAGAGCCACCGCGTCCGCCCCGAGGGCCGCGGCCAGGGCGTCGGGGGCGGTTCCGGTGACGATCGCGTGCGCGCCGACGCCATGCAGGACGTCCGTGATGAACGGCGTGGCGGCCAGCGGCGACACGCAGTGGACGACCGGGCGGGTCTCGCGCACCACCTCGGCGGCAAACCCGACCGCGATGGCCAGGGATGAACGTGGTGCCATGGGGGAACTCCTCCGACTCGCCGGGCGCCGGCGTCGCGCCCGAGGGCCCAGTATTACCCAGAACTGTCCAGTATCGCCCAGCATCCGGCACCCGCCCACCGGGGCATGGCCGGGTCCAGGCCCTACGATGCTGGACGAGGAGGACGCCCATGCCCGAGACCCGCACCGCCGACCCGCGTCTGCATCTGGCGGACGCCTTCACGTCGTTCCGCATCCCGGCCTCCGACCGGCGGGAGCGGGTGGCTCACGGCAAGTTGCTGCGCGACGCGACGCCGCACGCCGACCTGGGCCGCTGGCAGCCCACCAAGGATCGCCCCGGCGTGGTCGACATCATCGAGCGCACCCACGACGGGCGGCTGCCGTGGCTGCTCGGACTGCGCACAGCGCGGATGGCGGCGTCCCCCTTCGGCCTGCTGCGCGGGACGGCGAACCTCATGGCGTGGGACGTCGCGCACCTGAGCGCGACCGGCGTCCAGACCACGGCGTGCGGCGACGCGCACATCGGCAACATCGGCTTCTACCGCTCCCCCGAGGGGGCGCTGGTCATCGACCTCAACGACTTCGACGAGGCGCACCCGGGGTCCTGGGAGTGGGATCTGCGGCGCCTGGTCGCATCCATCTGGGTGCTGGGACGCGACAATGGCGCCGGCGAAGAGGCTTGTGACGAGGCCGTCCACGCGTGCGTGAGGGCGTATCGCGACGAGGTCAGCTTCCTGTCCAAGCAGCCGCTGCTGTGGCGCGCCTACAACCAGCTCGACGTTGAGGCGCTGCACGAGACGGTGACCGAGGAGTCGCTGCGCGAGGAGATCCAGCGGGCGGCGAAGTCGGCGCGCAAGCGGACGTCCGACCGTCACCTGCCCAAGCTGACCGGCGGCGACACCGACTCCACCCGGATCGCGGACGACCCCCCCGTCGTCA
>JAKDIK010000247.1 GCA_030450535.1 Propionibacteriaceae bacterium | reverse complement strand
CTCGGCAGCTCGACGATCGACTTGGCCGTCTCGACCTCGACGACGACGTCGTTCCCCTTCACGGCGTCGCCGGGGGCGACGCGCCACGCCACGATCTCAGCCTCGACGAGTCCCTCGCCGGGGTCGGTGAGCTTCATCTCGAACATCGGGGATCTCCTAGTGGGCGAGGCTGCGGTCGACGGCGTCCAGGATGCGGTCGAGGTCGGGCAGGTAGGCGTGCTCGGTCTTGCTGGGAGGGTACGGCAGGTCGTAGGCCGTGACGCGCAGCACGGGCGCCTCGAGCGAGTAGAAGCAGCGCTCCTGGACGCGCGCGGCGATCTCGGCGCCGAGCCCGAGCGTCCGGACGGCCTCGTGGACGACGATTGCGCGGCCGGTGCGCTCCACCGATGCGATGATGGCCGCCTCGTCCAGCGGCGCCAGGCTGCGCAGGTCGACGACCTCCACACTGCGTCCCTCGGCGGAGGCCGCCAGCGCCGCCTCGACGCATGTCTTGACCATGGGCCCGTAGGTCAGCAGTGTCACGTCGTCGCCGGTCAGCACGGTGCGGGCGGCGTCCAGCCGCAGCGGCGGCGACGCCAGATCGACCTCCCCCTTCTCGTGGTAGCGGCGCTTGGGCTCGAAGAAGATGACGGGATCGTCGGAGGCGACGGCCTGCTGAATCATCCAGTAGGCGTCCAGCGGGGTCGAGGGGGTGACCACGACCAGACCCGGCGTGTGGGCGAAGTAGGCCTCGGGCGACTCGGAGTGGTGCTCGATGGCGCCGACGCCGCCGCCGTAGGGAATGCGGACGACCAGCGGCACGCAGAGGCGTCCCATCGACCTGAACCGCATGCGCGCGACCTGCGACACAATCTGGTCGAAGGCGGGATAGACGAAACCGTCGAACTGGATCTCGACCACCGGCCGGTATCCGCGGAGGGCCAGACCCAGCGCCGTCCCCACGATGCCGGATTCGGCCAGCGGCGAGTCGACGACGCGGTCCGGACCGAAGTCGCGCTGCAGGTGCTCGGTGATGCGGAAGACGCCGCCCAGCTTGCCGATGTCCTCACCGGCGAGCAGCACCTTGGGATCGGCGTCCAGCGCGCGCCGCAGGCCGGCGTTGAGCGCCTTGGCCATCGTCATCTGTTCGTGCGCCATCACGCCTCCTCGAAGGACGCCTCGTAGGCGAGGTAGTCCTCACGCTGGTTCACCAGCGCGTCCGGCAGGTGCGCGTAGGTGAGGCCCCAGAAATCCTCAAGCCGCGGCGTCGGCAGATCACGGCAGCCCTCGCGAATGCGGACGCCGAGGGCCTCGGCCTCGGCGTCGGTGGCGTCCAGCCACGCCTTGTCGATGGCACCCTGGCCGAGCAAATAGAGGGTGAGCCGGGCGATGGGGTCCTTGGCCTTCCATGCCTGCTCCTCCTCGCGGCGTCGGTACTTGCTGGGGTCGTCGGAGGTGGTGTGGGCGCCCATGCGGTAGGTGAACGCCTCGATGAAGGTGGGACCATCGCCGCGGCGTCCACGGTCGAGCGCCCACTCGGTGACGGCGCGCACGGCGAGCACGTCGTTGCCGTCGACGCGGACGGCGGGAATGCCGAAGCCGCTCGCGCGCTGATACAGCGGGATGCGGCTCTGCAGCGCGATGGGCTCGCTGATCGCCCACTGGTTGTTCTGCACGAAGAAGACGGTGGGGGTCTGGTAGGACGCGGCGAACACCAGCGCCTCGTTGACGTCGCCCTGGCTGGTGGCGCCATCACCGAAGTAGACGATGAGGCCGCCGTTGTCGGCCGGGTCCTCGTTGCCCACCAGTCCGTCCCGCTGCATGCCCATGGCGTAGCCGACGGCGTGCAGGGTCTGGGTACCGATGACGAAGGAGTAGAGGTGGAAGCGAAGGGCCCGCGAATCCCAGTCGACCATGGCCGAGCCGCGGAAGGTGGCGAGCATCCGGACGGGGTCGACCCCCATCATCATCGCGACCGCGTGTTCGCGATAGCTGGGGAAGACCTCGTCCCGGGGTCCGACGGCGGCCCCAGAGCCGACCTGCGCGGCCTCCTGGCCGAGCATGGGCACCCACATGCCGAGTTCGCCCTTGCGCTGCAGGGCGGTCGCCTCGGTGTCGAAGCGGCGCGCGAGCAGCATGGTGCGCAGGTGGTCGGCGAGGGTAGCGTCGTCGTGGGTCCAGGCGAACCGCTCGTGCTCCACCCGCTGCCCCGTGGGCGTGAGGAGCTGGACCAGGTCCCCGGGCTGCGCATTCGTGTCCATCGGGGTCCAGCCTATAGTTACGCAACCGTAGGTTTCCACCCCTTGGCCCTGTTCAGCGCCGACACTCAACTTCCTGACGGCAGAGCAGCGTCCGGGCCCATCCCTCCCGTCAGGACGTTGAGTGTCGGCGTGGACGGGGTCGACGGGGGGCGTCCTGACTGCCAAAACTCCACCCGAAAGGGTGGAATCGGCACGGACACCCGTCCGGCCAGAGCACAAGGAAGGAGCGAAGCCATGGTCTCGCTGGGCGTCATCCTGCTCATCATCGGGCTGCTCGTGGACACCGGATTCCCGCTCACCACGATCGGCATCATCCTGATCGTCGTGGGCCTGATCCTGAACCTGGTCCCGATCGGCGGCAACCGCATCCGCGTCTTCTAGCGACGAGAGACACCGGAGCCGAATCACACGACGGGCGGGGCCACGCGGCCCCGCCCGTCGTCTGCGCCGGGGTCGTCGTCTACGCCTTGGCACCCGCCAACGTCGCGACGAGCACGGCCTTGATGGAGTGCAGCCGGTTCTCGGCCTGCTCGAACACCAGGGACGCCTCGGAGGTGAACACCTCGTCGGTGACCTCCAGCTCCCGCATGCCGGTGAGGTCACCCACGACGCGCGCGGTGGACGTCTGCAGGTCGTGGAACGCGGGCAGGCAGTGCATGAAACGGGCGCCCGGCTTGCCCGTGGCCGCCATGACCGCGGACGTCACCCGGTACGGCGCGAGGACGCGGCACCGCTCGGCCCACACACCCTTGGGCTCCCCCATCGACACCCACACGTCGGTATGGACGAAGTCGGCGCCCGCGACGCCCAGAGCCACGTCGTCGGTCACCGTGACGCGTCCCCCCGTCATGGACGCGATCTCCCGCGCACCCGACACCATGCGGGCATCCGGCTGGAACGCAACCGGGGCGACCATCCGGACGTCCATCCCCATCATTGCCCCCATCACGAGCAGGGAGTTGCCCACGTTGAACCGGGCGTCGCCGAGGTACGCGAACGCGATCTCGGAGCCGGGGCGCCCGGCCGCCTCCACCATCGTGAACGCGTCGCACAGCGACTGGGTGGGGTGCCACGCGTCGGTGAGCCCGTTCCAGACGGGGACGGAGCTGAACTCGGCCAGCGTCTCGACCGTGTCCTGGCTGTTGCCGCGGAACTCTATGCCGTCGTACAGACGGCTCAGCACCTGCGCTGTGTCGGCCGCGGACTCCTTCGCGCCGATGTGCGATCCCGACGGGTCGAGGTAGGTGGTGAACGCCCCCTGATGGCGCGCGGCGACCTCGAACGCCGCGCGCGTCCGCGTGGACGCCTTCTCGAAGATCAGCGCCAGGTTCATGCCCACCAGCCGCTGCCGCTCCGCACCCGATCGTCGCTCGGCCTTGAGCTGCCCCGTCAACTCGACGAGGTGGATCCACTCCTGCGGCGTGAAGTCCACCTCCTTGAGGAAGTGGCGTCCGGCCAGGTCGATCACGGCGGGCCTCTCGGTCGGGAACAACGCCGTCGTGGGCGACGGCGTCCGGGGTACCACGCGGGGGTCCCCCGGGACCGCCATTGTTGCGCACATGAAAGGATGGGTCCGTGATCATTCGTTTCCTGGTCAGCGCGCTGTCGCTCGGCCTGGCCACCTGGCTGCTGCCCGGCATCTGGCTCGACGTCACCGACCGGCCCGCCGACGCCGTGCTCACGATCCTGCTCGTCGCCGCGATCTTCGGCGTGGTGAACGCCGTCGTGAAGCCCTTGTTTGTGTTCGTCACGTCCCCCGTGCTGCTGCTGACCCTGGGGTTGTTCCTCCTGGTGATCAACGCCGCCCTGCTCATGCTCACGAGCTGGGTGTGCGCGCAGTTGGGGGTGCCGTGGGGGGGCGCGGGATTCTGGGATGCCTTCTGGGGCGCCGTGCTGGTGTCGATCGTCAGCTTCATCCTCAACTCCTTCGTCGGCAACCGCGGCGAGCGTCACACCTGATGGGCGAGCCCATCCGCGTCGTCTTCGTCTGCTGGGGCAACATCTGCCGCTCCCCCATGGCCGAGCAGGTGGGGCGCGCTCGCGCCGCCGCCGAGGGACTGAGCGGCGTCGAGTTCACCTCGGCGGGCGTCAGCTCCGAGGAGCGCGGCAACCCGATCGACCCGCGGGCGCGGGCCGTCCTGACCGAGCACGGCTACGACGCCGGCCATCACCGGGCCCA
>JAKDIK010000246.1 GCA_030450535.1 Propionibacteriaceae bacterium | reverse complement strand
TGGCTCGGCGGCCGCATCGTCGTCCTCGTCATCCTCGAGCGGAATCTCGTCCATCGTGTCGAACTCGACGTCGGTCTCGGGATCGTCGGCCGGCTTCGGCTCGGTGGGCAGGATCAACTCGTCCGGCTCGGCGCCGAACAGATCGGGGCCGTCCTGGCCGTAGACGTCGAGCGCCTCGGGCTCCTCGGCGTCGTCGCCCTCGTCGAACAGGTCCAGCGGATCATCGGCCACGGGGCAACCTTACGGGGACCGGCCGACACTTTTCAGTCCGGCCCGTGCGCCTGTGGACAACGCCGTAGGCGCACGCCCGCGGTGTGCCGCGGGGATGTGCAACGGCCGCCCCGCACCTGACGCGAGCTCATCGGCGGTGTGCCGCGGGGGTGTGAAAAGGGCCCCCGCGCACCTGACAGAGCTCACTTGCCCTTGCTGCCTTCCGGCCCTGGGGGAGTTGGGCGAGGTACCACCGCGCGGGGACCTTGGACCATGCTAGCCGACACCGGTGCCGCTCACCTCATCCCAGGTCGGCCGGGGCGATCGACTCACCCGGCGGATCGATCGCAAAGCGTGAGCCCGCCAGCACGGGGAGCCGGGCGCGGGCGTCCGCCAGGCCGTCGATATCGAGGTCGACCACGAGCAGCTCGGACGCCTCCCCCGCCCGGGCGAGAACCTCACCGTCCGGCCCCACGACGAGGCTGTGGCCCACTCCGGTGGGCGCCCCCTCCTCCACGTTGTGGCCCTCGGTCGCCGGATCGGCCTGTCCGGCGCCCACGACGAAACACGTGGCGTCCAGCGCGCGGGCGGCGACGAGCGCCTCCCACTGCGCCGCCTTGCCGTCCCCGTTGGCCCACGATGCCGGCACGAGAATCACCGCGGCGCCCAGCCGGGCGAGGTGCTTGAACAGCTCCGGGAAGCGCACGTCGAAGCAGATCGCCAGCCCCACCCCGACGCCCCCGACGTCGGCGACCACCGCCGTCGATCCGGCCTCGATGTGGCGCGATTCGGTGAACCCGAGGGCGTCGAACAGGTGGATCTTGTCGTAGGTCGCCTCCCCGCCCGGGTCGGCGACACCCGTTCCCGTGACCAGCAGCGTGTTCCGGGCCCGGGGCCGCTCGGAGCCGTCGTCGGCGATCGACGGGGAGCCGGGGGTGAACAGGCCGACGGCCAGCGTCAGGCCGAACTCGGCCGCGATCTCCCGGACGCCGGTCGCAAACGCCCCGTCGAGCCGTTCAGCGACCCCGGCCGAGCGCGTGGCGAAGGACGCCATCGTGGCCTCGGGGAACACGACCAGCTCGGCGCCGGCGTCCACCCCCCGGCGGGCGTACGCGCGGATCAGCGCGAGATTCTCGGCGGGATTGGTGGTGGAGACGATCTGGGCGACGGCGATGCGCATGCGTCCATTGTCGCGGGTGGGCGCGGATGTCAGGCGAGCTCGACCCGCAGGCCGGCGTCCCGGAGCTCCGCTGCGCCGCCGGAGGGCACGCTCGGGTCGGTGACGAGGATGTCCACGTCGTCGAGGGTCGCGAAGCGGACGAGGTGGTCGACGCCCAGCTTGCTGGAATCAGCGAGCACCATGACCTCGCGGGCGCTGCGCACCATGGCCCGTTTCACAGCGGCCTCGGTGGGATCCGGCGTCGAGAATCCGTGCTCGGCGGAGAAGCCGTTGGTGCCGACGAAGGCGACGTCCACGCGCAGGCGTCCGAGCATGTCGAGCGCCTCGGAGCCCACGGTCGCCTGGGTGATGCCGCGGACCTGACCGCCGAGCAGAAGCACCTCGAGGTCGCCGCGCGACGACAGCGCCGCCGCGGTGGGAACCGAGTTGGTGACCACGAGGCCGATCCATTGCGGCAGGATCGGGCACAGGCGGGCGGTGGTGGTGCCGGCGTCCACGAGTACCGTCAGGCCCTCGCGGCGTGGCAGCAGTCCGACGGCGCGAAGGGCGATCGCGAGCTTCTCCTCGGTGGACGAGGTGTCGCGCGTGCCCACGGGCGCCTCGGTCAGCCGGAGCTTTTCGGCCGGGACGGCTCCGCCGTGCACGCGTCGGAGCAGGCCGCGTCCGGACAGGGCGTCCAGATCGCGCCGGATGGTCTCGGGGGTCACCTCGAACCGGCTCGCCAACTCGGCCACCGACACGCGGCCCAGATCGCGGGCGCGCGTGACGATCTCGTGTTGGCGTTCCTCTGCGTACATGAGCCGATCAACCCCCTTGTTGTCGTCATGGTGGATTCCGGTTGTCCTCACCGAGGGGCCGATCCCACCAGTTCGGACATGAACCAATCTTTGTATATCTATTTTATGTGGGCACGGCAAGCGGATCGGGCCGATATGCTCCTGAGACGTCCACCCATACTCATCGCGGAGGAAACTCATGGAACCCACCACCGTGCGTGGTACCGGCGTGGTCGCCGGCTACGCCTACGCCCCTGCCGCCTGGACGCGACCCGCTCCGGTCCCCCCGTCGAACACCACCCCCATCACCGAGGAGGACCGGCCGGCCGAGGTCGAGCGCTTCAAGCGGGCAGCCGCCCTGGTCGCCGCTCGATTCTCCGACCGGGCGAGCGCCGCCACCGGCGCGGCCTCCAACGTTCTCGGAGCCACGGCCAAGCTCGCCGCTGACCGCGGCTGGAACCGGGCCGCCATCAAGGCCATCAACAACGGGTCGTCCGCCGAGGCGGGCACGACCCAGGCCATCTCTCAGTTCGTGGCTCAGTTCGAGAAGCTGGGCGGCCTCATGGCCGAGCGCACCACCGATCTGCGCGACATCCGCAACCGCGTGGTCGCCGAGCTCATGGGCCTGCCCGAGCCGGGCGTCCCGCAGCCGACATCGCCGGTCATCCTGTGCGCGGACGACCTCGCCCCCGCCGACACCGCTGGCCTGGATCCCAAGCTCGTGCGCGCCCTCGTCACCCGCCTCGGCGGCCCGACGAGCCACACGGCGATCATCGCCCGCCAGCTCGGCATCCCCTGCATCGTGGCGACGTCCGCGCTGCACCAGGTCTCCGAGGGCGTTGCGATCCTCGTCGACGGCACCTCCGGCATCATCACCCTCGAGCCCGACCAGGCCGAGGCCGAAGCCCTCGTCGAGAAGGATCAGGCCCTGCGTGAGGAGATTCGCTCGTGGGCCGGCCCGGCGCAGACCTCCGACGGGGTCCACATCCAGCTCCTCGCGAACGTGCAGGACGGCGCGGCCGCGCGGAAGGCGTCCATGAGCCTCGCCGAGGGCGTCGGGCTGTTCCGCACCGAGTTGTGCTTCCTCACCGCGCAGACCGAGCCATCCGTCAACGAGCAGGCAAAGATCTACGGCGAGGTGTTCGAGGCGTTCAGCGGCAAGAAGGTCGTGGTCCGCACGCTCGATGCGGGCTCCGACAAGCCCGTTCCGTTCGCGAACCACGCCGAGGAGGAGAACCCTGCGCTGGGCGTCCGCGGCATCCGGCTGGGCTGGACGAACCCCGGCCTGGTCGATCGTCAGCTGGACGCCATCGCGCAGGCCGCCGAGGACAACGGCGTGTCCGAGGCCTGGGTCATGGCCCCGATGATCGCCACGGTGGACGAGGCGTTCGAGTTCGCCGCCAAGTGCCGCGACCGCGATCTCAAGCCCGGCATCATGGTCGAGGTTCCGGCTGTCGCGATGCTGCCGGAGAAATTCCTGGAGGAGGTCGAGTTCTTCTCGATCGGCACCAACGACCTCACCCAGTACACGATGGCGGCCGACCGCATGGGCTCCGCGCTCGCGCAGCTGACCGACCCCTGGCAGCCCGGCGTGCTGCGCCTCATCGCCAACACCGCGGCGGCGGGACAGAAGATGAACAAGCCGGTCGGCGTGTGCGGC
This sequence comes from Propionibacteriaceae bacterium, assembly GCA_030450535.1. Classification (GTDB taxonomy): domain Bacteria; phylum Actinomycetota; class Actinomycetes; order Propionibacteriales; family Propionibacteriaceae; genus Propioniciclava. Next base: position 595 of record JAKDIK010000246.1, on the reverse strand, counting down.
GAGGCGGCGGCCGATCCGCTGCTCGCGTGCATCCTGATCGGACTGGGTATCACGTCGCTGTCCATGGCGACCGGCGCGATCCCCGGCGTGGGCGTCCAGCTCGGCAAGGTGTCACTGCAGCAGTGCCAGGACGCCGCCCAGCAGGTCATCGACGCGCGCAACAGCCGGGACGCCAAGGAGCTGGCAGCCAAGCTACTCGGCTGACTCTCCACCCGGACGCCGTCCGTCGCCCTGCGCGGCGGGCGGCGTCCGCGCGTGAGGGGTGGCGTCCGCGCTCGTGGCTCTTCGGCGCTGGTTCGTGGCAGGTGTCCGCTCTCGTAGCTTTTCGGCGCCGGTCCGTGGGCGGTGGGGGTCCACGTGGGGGGGAGACACCCACGGCTGTCAACGGCGCGGCCAACCCTGACGCCGTCGGGCTCCCGGCAGTCCACTTCGCTCCTCTGCCACCACTGCGCTCATCTGCCTGGGGACGCTAAAACCCACTTCGCTCCTCTTAACCAGCTGTGCTCCTGCCATAGCTGTGCTCCCCTTGCTGGGACCCCCCAAACGACTTCGCTCCTCTTAACCAGCTGTGCTCCTCCTGCAGGGGGAGCACAGC
>JAKDIK010000245.1 GCA_030450535.1 Propionibacteriaceae bacterium | reverse complement strand
CCCGGTCGGCGGCGTGGCGGCGCGTTTCGCGCGCAGGAACTCGCCCAGCTCGTGTCGGTGATCCATGGTCCCCTCCGTGCCGCCTCACGGGTCGATAGGGGGTACAGGCTGTACCAGCCGGATTCGTTGCCGCGAGGTCTGTGTCCGCTCTACCGTAGATGACGTCACCCGGTGCCCGCACCGACGAGACCCAGGATGTTATCCACGCCGACGTGGAGCAGGACCTGAGCTCGAGACCACCACCCGTTCAACGGGAGTGGTTCGCGCTCAGGTCCTTTTTCGCGTTCCAGGACAGGAAGGCCTCATTGTGAGCAAGAAGTACGAGCCCCTCGCGGCAACTATCGTCGAGGAGGTGGGCGGTCCGGAGAACATCCGGTCGCTGCACCACTGCCAGACCCGCCTCCGCTTCGACCTGAAGGACCCGGCGAAGGCGGACGCTGCGGCCATCCAAGCGATCGACGGCGTCGCGACGACACTGGCCAGCGGCACCGGCCTGCAGGTAGTGATCGGTCTGCACGTCGAGGAGGTGAACGAGGAGGTCGAGCGCATCCTCAAGGCTGCGAACGTCACCGTCGTCGAGGACGCCGAGCCCGGGGGCAAGGCCAAGCAGGGACCCGTGGGGGCTTTCATCGACTTCATGGCCGGTGTGTTCGTCCCCATCATTCCGGCCTTTGCGGGGGCCGGAATGGTGCGCGCCCTGCTCGCGATCCTGGTCACCTTCGGAATCACTCCCCGGGACTCTCAGACCTACATCTTGTTCAACTTCTTCGCGGGCGCGGTGTTCTACTTCCTGCCGATCCTGCTGGCCTTCTCGGCGGCTACCAAGCTGAAGTGCAACCCCTACTTGGCCGCGGTCACGGCAGCGATCATGCTCCACCCGACCTGGAACGGACTCGTCGAGGCGGGGGAGCCGGTGCAGCTCTTCGACGTGGTGCCGCTCTTCCTGACCGAGTACGGCTCGTCGGTTGTGCCGATCCTGCTCGTGGTTTGGGTGCAGTCGTACGTCGAGCGCTTCCTGAACAGGATCATGCCCGCGGCCGTCAAGATCGTCTTCGTTCCCCTCTTCACCATCCTCATCATGGGTTCGCTCGCCCTGGCGCTACTGGGCCCGATCGGCGACCTCATCGGCGGATGGATCAGCGGCGGCTTCACCTTCCTGGCGACCGAGCTGTCGTGGGCGCCCCCGCTGCTGCTGGGCGCGTTTTGGGCTCCAATGGTCGTGCTTGGTATCCACCACTCGGTCGGCCCGCTGGGGCTTGCCCAGATCGCCAGCGTGGGCTACGACAACCTCGTCGGTCCCGGCATCATGCTCGCGAACGTGTCCCAGGGCATCGCCGCCCTCGTCGTGGCCTGGCGTGTCCATGACCACAGGGTGCGTCAGCTTGCCAGCGCCAGCGGCATCACCGCCCTCATGGGGGTGACCGAGCCGGTGCTGTACGGCGTCAACGTGCCGAAGCGCTACCCCCTGATCGCGGGCTGCGTCGGTGCGGCGTCGGGCGGCATCGTAGCCGGGCTGCTGCAGGTCCGGCGGTTCGCCGCGGGCGTGTCGGGCCTGCCCGCCCTGCCCATGTACATCGGCGACGACTCCTTCCAGCAGCTGTGGAACATCCTGATTGCGCTGGCGATCGCCATCGTGGTGACGGCCGTCCTGACGTTCTTCCTGTCCATCCGGTACGAGCGGCCCACGGTGATCGACGCCGGGTCGGCCAACGACCTGGTCGACGCCGATACCGACTCCTCCGCCCAGGGCACCCTGACGGACGGGGCTCCCGCGGCGGTCGGCGCCGTCACCGACGTGCTGACGAAGACCGAGGTGACCTCGCCGGTCACGGGTCGCATCGTGGAACTCGCCGACCTCTCCGATCCGGTGTTCGCCTCCGGCGCGATGGGGCCCGGCGTGGGCGTGGTGCCGATCGACGGGGAGATTCTCTCGCCCGTCACCGGGACCGTTATCGTCGCAATGAAGACGGGCCACGCGTTCGGCATCCGGACGGACGACGGCGTCGAGTTGCTGGTGCACGTGGGCGTCGACACCGTCAAACTGAACGGAAAGGGCTTCAGCAACCCGGTCGTCAAGGGTGCCAGAGTCGCGGCGGGCCAGACCCTCGTCACGGCTGACCTCGACACGATCGCGGCCGCCGGCTACGACCCCACTGTGATCCTGATCGTCACGAACTTCAAGAAGGTCGGCCCGGTCCAGACCCTCACCACAGACGCCGACGTCATCGCCGGCGAACCCGTCCTCACCGTGGCCCCCGCGGCCGCACACTGACCTCGAAAGGAAACGACCATGAAGTACACCGAACTCAACGATTTCCCCGCCGACTTCCTCTGGGGCGCCTCCACCTCCGCCTACCAGGTCGAGGGCGGCTGGGACGCCGACGGCAAGGGCAAGTCCGTCATCGACACCCGCGACCACTTCCCCGAGGGCACCACGGACTATACGGTGGCGTCGGACCACTACCACCACATGGAGTCCGACGTCGAGCTCTTCGCGCAGCTCGGCCTGAAGGCGTACCGCTTCTCCATCGCGTGGACCCGCATCCAGCCCGATGGCACCGGCGAGGTCAACCGGGCCGGTGTCGACTTCTACCACCGCCTGATCGACGCGCTCAACTCCCGCGGCATCGAGCCGATCGTCACCATGTACCACTTCGACCTGCCGGCAGCCCTCGACGAGGAGGGCGGCTGGGGGAACCGGGCGACCGCGGACGCCTTCGTGGAGTACGCGCGGATCCTTTTCCGCGAGTACGGGAGCAAGGTGAAGTACTGGCTGACGATCAACGAGCAGAACATGATGATCCTGCACGGGGAGGCGGTCGGGAACACCGGGAAGTCCGGGGCTACCGGCAAGAAGGGCCTCTACCAGCAGAACCACCACATGTTCCTGGCGCAGGCCCGGGCCATGACCCTGTGCCACGAGATGCTGCCCGAGGCCAAGATCGGCCCCGCGCCCAACATCGTGGCCATCTACGCGGCGTCGTCGGCCCCCGAGGATGCCATCGCCGCCGACGACTGGGATGCCGTGCGCAACCTGCTCTACCTCGACCTGGCGGTACGGGGCACGTACCACCCGCTGGCGTGGGGCTACCTGGTGGAGCGCAACCTCCAGCCAGAGATCGCGGACGGCGATATGGAGATCCTCGCCGCGGGCAAGCCGGACTTCATCGCCATGAACTACTACGCGACCCAGACGGTCGGCGCCTCGAGCGGCGACGCCTCCGACTTGGCCGCCCGCAAGGGCGACCAGCAGATCGTCCGGGGCGAGATCGGCCTCTACAAGGCGGTGAAGAACCCGAACCTGCAGACGAACGCCTTCGGTTGGGAGATCGACCCCGTCGGCTGCCGGACGACCCTGCGCCGGATCTGGGACCGCTACCGGCTGCCGCTGATCATCACCGAGAACGGCATCGGCGCCTTCGAGGAGCCCGGCGAGGACGGCCTCATCCACGACGACTACCGCATCGACTACTACCGTCGCCACATCGAGCAGTTGCAGCTCGCCATCACCGACGGGGTGGACGTCATGGGGTACAGCCCGTGGTCGGCCATCGACCTGATCTCGACCCACTCCGGTGCGGCCAAGCGATACGGGTTCATCCACGTCAACCGGACCGACTCCGACCTGCGCGACCTCAAGCGGACACCGAAGGACAGCTTCGGGTGGTACCGCAAGGTCATCGACAGCAACGGCGCGGACCTGAGCTGAGAGGCGCCGCCTACCGGGGACGGCCGCCGCCGTCCCCGGTACTGTGCGTGAAGGAGGGGCAGATGGAGGTCCGCAGGATCCTCAGCAACAACGCCGTGGTCGCCCTGGGCGCCGACGGGCTCGAGGTCGTCGCGCTCGGCCGCGGGCTCGGGCACGGCCGTCGGCCGGGCGACCTACTGGAGGACGCGCGGGTCGAGCAGGTGTTCGTTGCCACCGGCGTCGCCGCTCGCGACCAGATGACCCAGTTCCTCGCGGAGGTGCCGCTCGACTGCGTCCGCGCCGGCGCGCAGGTCGCCGAGCTGGCGCACGAACGACTCGGCATCCCGGTGACCCAGGCCCTGATCCTGCCGCTGGCCGACCACCTCGCCTTCGCCGTGCGACGCGAGCGCGAGGGCGTGACGCTGCAACTGCCCCTCGTGTGGGAGATCAGCCAGCTGTACCCCAACGAGTTGGCGGCAGGGCGCGAGGGTGCCGCCCTGGCGTCCCGGTTGCTCGCCGTCGAGCTCGGCCCCGACGAGGGCGCAGCTCTGGCGATGCACTTCGTGAACAGCCAGTTCACGGCCCCGGGCCTGGCGGCCGCGATGCGGATGACGGAATCGATCAGCCGCATCCTCGATCTCATCGAGGCCTCGACCGGGCTGGTCCTCGACCGCGGCTCCATGAACGTGGCGCGTTTCGTCACCCACCTCCGCTACCTGTTCGTCCGGCTCGGGG
>JAKDIK010000244.1 GCA_030450535.1 Propionibacteriaceae bacterium | reverse complement strand
GTCGTCGATGAACCCACGGTGGGTCTGGATCCCCTCCAGCGCGTCCGCGTGAGGGAACTCCTCATGAGCCTGGATTGCCAACTCGTGGTGGCCACGCACCTGGTGGACGACGTGGCGGCCATGGGTCAACAGGTGGTGATTCTGGACGCTGGTCGCGTCGTGTTCAACGGTGACATCTCCACACTGTGCGGGGGCCGGGAGGTGAGCGCCGCCGCGGTGGAGGCGGCCTACGTCGCTCGCGTGCAGGACAGGGACGCCCTGTGAGGTGGCGGGTGGTGCGCGCCGAGGCCACCACCGGACTCATGCTGGCAGGTGGGTTCGCCACCCTCGTGGTGGCTTTTCTCCTCTGCGTCCTGGGCGTCAATGCACCGCTCTGGGCGGACCGGACCAGGGTGGCCACCGTCATCTGCATCTACACGGTTCCTTTGTTGATGGCTGTCACGGCGATCGTCTCCGGACGGCGCATGGACGGCCTTTCGGGCGTGGCTGGGGCGTCCCGGGTGGGTCCTCGGCACCCCGCGATGGTCGTGGGCATGGCCGGCTCGGTGTGGGCCGTAGGCATCGGTCTGGCCCAGGCGATTGTTCCCTTGGTGTTGATCCCGCCCACCGATCCGCTTCCGCCGACGGCTCTGCTCTCATGGGCTCAGGCGATGGCGAGCCTCGTGGCCGGGGCGTGGGCCGGGGCGTGCGGGGGAGTGTGGTTGCGAGGGCGCCTCGCGGGACCGTTCCTGGCGCTCGGCGCCTTCGGTTGGTTCTACTTCTCGCTCAGCCTGCCGGGAAGATGGCGCCTGGCGGCACCCTTCGACTCCCCCTGGTACGTGCCGTGGATCCAGCCGAGCGCGGGGGCGCCTCTTGGGCATGCCTTGGTGGCAGCTGCGCTCGTCCTCGCCGTTCTCGCGATCTTGACGGCTCACGTGAGGAACGCTCGCGTGGTGGGAATGCTCGCCGCCGGCTGCGCCGCACTGGGGGTGTTCGCCGTCATCTCAGTCGAGGAGCCCCTTCGCTACGAGCCGCGTCCGATGCCTGATGGACCCATGTGCGCACCGATCGGAACCGACTCCGTCTTCTGTGCCCACCCGCTCGCCGGTGCCACAGCGCAGGAGACCGCGCATGCCCTCGGCGACGTACGACGGATCGTCGGTGATTTGTGGGCGATACCGTCGCGCATGGTTCCCTACGACTATCCGGCGGAGACCGGCGACGTCGCCGTACCGATGTCCTACGGCGGGGATCGGGAAACGCATCTGGCGAATGCGGCGTTCGCCCTCAGCCCGAGCTGCGAGGAATCGGCACGGGGGCAGGAGAGTTGGGACAACGTCCTTTTCTGGCTGTTGGGCCAACTGGGATTGTGGACGCCCGCGTCGGATAGCTCCCTCGCGCCGGTCTTCGAGCTCGATCGCGACGAGCAACGCCTCTGGGTGCGCGAGCAGCTGAAGGCCGGTTCATGCAGCTGACATCCTCGTCCGATGTCTGCTGGGCACTGCTGGTGGGGTGGAAAACCGGCTCACTCGGGGTGCTGGCCCTGGCGTGCCTGGCGGCTGCGGTCGTTCTTCGCTGGCTGCCGGTCGCGGTGTTCGTTCCCCAGTTCTTCACGCAGGAGAGCGCGGTCGTGCCGGTCGCCCTGCTGTTCGCGGGTGCCCTGGGCATCGCGATGCAGGGCACGCTCGTGGAACCCAGCCCTCAGGTGTGGCTCCTGGGGTCAGGCGGACGCCGGCTGCTCCGCCCTCTGCGCGTGGTGCTGCTCGTGGCGCTGTTCCTGGTGGTGGTGGCCGTTTTGGCGCCACCCCACTGGCTGCCGTGCGCCGTCATCGTCATGACCATGGCGGCGGAGGCGGTCCTGTGTGGCAGATGGCTCGGTCTCCGTCTGGCCTGGATTGCCCCCGGCGTCCACGCGACCGCGTCGGCCTTCCTGGGAAGCAGAACTCTGGTCGGGCGGTCCTGGTGGGCGTGGCCGGCCGACCCGGCACCGTCCCTGCTCACGGTCGCCTTTGCGGCAGCGTTGCTGGCCGTGAGCCTTCTTCTTGAGGGCTTCAGGCCCAAGGTTGACGAGTGAGGCGCCGGACAGTGCTGGCGCCGAGTCTTTTCAGTACCAGCCGTTGGCGGCCTTGAAGGACCAGGCGGAGCACGGCGTCCCGAAGCGCTCCTTGACGTACTTCAGGCCCCACTTGATCTGGGTGGCCGGGTTGGTCTCCCAGTCGGCGCCCTCGCTGGCCATCTTGCTGCCGGGGAGCGCCTGGGGAATGCCGTAGGCGCTGGAGGTGGGGTTGTCGGCGAAGGTGTCCCACTTGCTCTCGCGCATGATGATGTTGTTGTAGCAGGTGAACTGGTCCTCGCCCCACCCGTACTTGCTGGCCGCCATCTGGCGGGCGATGTCCTTGGGGTCGGTCGTCTCGGGGGTGTAGCCCTCGGACGCGATGAACGCGGCGCGCTCGGCGGCGACACGCTCCTCCTCGGCCTTGCGCTCGGGCTCGATCGCCGCCTCGCGGTCGGCGCTGGGCGGGGCGGTGGCCGTCAGCGCCGCGTTGCGGGCGTCCAGGGCGGAGAGGCCCTCCCGCTCGCTGGAGCGGCTCGCAAACCCATCGGTCACACGAACGGCCGTCACGTCGACGCCCTCGGTCGCAGCGGCGGAGGAGGCCGAAGCCGCCGTCTCGACGGGGGCTGCCATGGCCGGAACTGCGTTCACGGCACCGGCCGGCGCGGCGGCGAACGTCGCCACGCCACCGGCCACGACGCCGAAGGCGATGGTCGAGGCGAGCAGGGCAGGAAGTCCACGGTTCAGCACGTCTTCCAGAGTGACAGGTGAGAGTCGTTAAGGAAAATCTCAGGATGGTTTGTTGCCATGGCGCCGCTCTGCTTGTCCGGTCTGCTTGTCCGGCTGATCCGACGGGCGTCGGATCACGTGTGCAAACGGATCACATACTGAGGATTCACCGATGAACAGTCCGGGGTGGGAGAATCCGGGGCGTGAGTCTTGTCGACGCGCCCGTGGTGGCGCAGGTGGTTCGCAACGGGTTCGTCGAGTCGGTGCACCACGGAATCGTCGTGGTCACGGACGACGCCGGTCACGTGATCTGGTCGGTCGGCGATCCGGCCACCACCGTCCTGCCCCGGTCGTCGCTGAAGCCGGTGCAGGCCGTCGCCATGCTGCGCGCCGGCGCGCCCCTGACCGGCGAGCACCTCGCCCTCGCGTGCGCCTCCCATTCGGGCGAGCCGAAGCACCTCGCCGGCGTCCGGGCGATGCTCGCGGCGTCCGGGCTGAGCGTGGCCGATCTGCGCAACACCCCCGACCTGCCCCTCGGCGAGCCCGACCGGGCCGCCTGGCTGGCATCCGGGCGTGGCAAGGAGCCGCTCGCGCAGAACTGTTCCGGCAAGCACGCGGGCATGCTGAGCGCCTGCGTCGCGGCCGGTTGGACGACCGCCGACTACCTCGACCTGCAGCACCCGCTGCAGCGGTTGATCGTCGAGACGGTTGAACAGATCGCCGGCGAGACGGTCACCATCAGCGCCGTCGACGGTTGCGGCGCGCCCCTGCACGGGTTTGTCTTCGCCGGCCTCGCCCGGGCATTCGGACGCGTCGCCTCGGCCTCCGCCGGGGTGGAGAAGCAGGTGGCGGACGCGTTGCGCGCGTATCCGGATTTCGTCGGCGGCGAGAACCGCCCCGACACCGGACTGATGCGCGCGGCGTCCGGGGTGATCGCCAAGGAGGGCGCCGAGGGCGTCTTCGCCGTGGGGCTGCCGGACGGGCGCGGCGTCGCGGTCAAGATCGCCGACGGCTTCCGGGCCGGCCGGACGGTGGCGGCCGCAGTCCTGAGAGAGCTGGGGCTGGACGGCGCCGCCTGCGACGAGCTGGCGCTCGTGCCGGTGCTGGGGCACGGCGAGCGGGTCGGCGAGGTGCAGCCGGTCGGAATCTGAGTCGGTGACGCAACCGACGCCGCGCCGGAGCGCGAGCGTCCCCGAACGGCGTCGCGCGGTGGACGGCTCGTCGGTGATTTCCGACCGCGGTCCGATGGGTGGGCGGGCTGACGCGTCTACCGTGTTCCCGTGAAGAACGACGACGAGGACTGGCTGTACCGTCGAGGCACCTACTCCGACGCCGACCCCGAGGGCACGCGCCCGCAGGACCCCGACCCGCGGACGAGGAGCGCTGGTGACTACTACGGCTCACCCGCAGATCCCTACGGGCGGGGGGCGGATCCCCGTGGTTCCCAGAGCCGTGGTGCGGATCCCCGTGGTTCCCACAGCCGTGCATCCCAGAGCCGTGGCGCGGCACCGCATGGTTCGGAGCAGCGCGGATCGGGCGCCACGCAGTACGGGGCGCCGACACCGGTCGGTCACTACGGCGCGCCGCGGGCTGCCAGTCCGTCACCGGGGTCCCGACAGCCGCGACCCCAGCAGCCCCCTGCGCAGGGATCCCAGCTGCCGCC
>JAKDIK010000243.1 GCA_030450535.1 Propionibacteriaceae bacterium | reverse complement strand
ACCGGCCGGCCCATCGGGACGCCCCATGGTGGCGTGCTATCGGCACCCGGGCGTCGCCGCCGGGGTCGGCTGCCAGCGCTGCGGACGCCCCCTGTGCGGACAGTGCATGATCGAGGCCCCCGTCGGACACCAGTGCACCGAGTGCGTCGCCCGCGGTCTCGCCGAGACGCGGCAGGCGTCCCTGCCCTATGGCGGACGCCGCTCGGCCGACCCCGCGCGGACGAGCCTCGTCCTCATCGCGATCAACGCCCTCGTCTGGCTCGGCGGATTCCTCACCGGCGGCACGCGCAGCCCGCTGTTCACCGCGCTGTCGCTGTCGCCGCGGAGCCTGTGCGTGGCCGGCAACAGCTATTACCCGGGCTTCGACGCCGCCGCATGCTCCGCCGCCGGCGCCACGTATTTGCCGGGCGTCACCGGCGGCGCGTGGTGGCAACTGCTCACGAACGCGTTCGTCCACGTCGATCTCATGCACATCGGCTTCAACATGCTGGCCCTGTGGTTCCTCGGCCCCAGCCTGGAGCGTGTGCTGGGCCGGACGCGCTTCCTCGCCCTGTACTTCCTCTCCGCCCTCTGCGGCAGCGTGTTCGTGCTGTTCCTCTCCGACCCGCTCTCGCAGACGGCCGGCGCGTCCGGAGCGATCTTCGGCCTGCTCGGCGCGCTGCTTGTCGTCGTGGTGCGCTCGCGCGGCGACGCCCGCAACCTGCTCATGTGGCTCGGCCTCAACGTCATGATCACCATCTTCGGCGCGTCCTGGATCTCCTGGCAGGGCCACCTCGGCGGCTTCGTCGGCGGGGTGATCGTCGCGCTGGTGCTGGTGGCCCTGCGGGGGCGCGGACGCGAGCGGCTGCAGCTGGGTGCGCTGGGCGCGTTCGGCGTCGTGCTGATCGTCGCCGCGGTGATCCGGGCGTTGCTGCTGACGTGATCCTCATCGACCCACCCCGCTGGCCGGCGCACGGCACCCTGTTCAGCCACCTCGTCTCGGACGCCAGCCTGACCGAGCTCCACCTGTTCGCCCGGCGCACCGGCCTGTCGCCGCGCGCGTTCGACCACGATCACTACGACGTCCCCGCCGAGCGTCACGCCGGCCTGGTGGCGGCGGGTGCGCTCGACGTCGACTCCCGCGAGCTGGTGCGCCGCCTGGTCGCCGGCGGGCTGCGCGTCCGGCCGCGCGAGAAGGGTCCCGGCCGGGCCGCGGCGCTGGCGTCCGCCCGGCGTCACTGGGACGCGAACCCTCCCGCGCCGACGGCCGTCCGCGACGAGCTCCTGCGCCGCTGGCGCGAGCCGCACCGGCACTACCACGACGTCCGCCACCTGGCGCACTTCCTGCACGCCCTGGACGTCCTCGGCGCGGCCGAGCGCGTCGCCGTGCTCGCCGCCTGGTGCCACGACGCCGTCCACACCGGGGCCGCGGGCGATGACGAACACGCCTCCGCCGAGCTCGCCGCCACCCTGCTCGGCGACCATCTGCCCGCCACCGAGATGGCCGAGATCCAGCGTCTCGTGCTGCTCACGATCGATCATGACCCGGACGCCGACGACCACCTCGGTGCGGCCTTCGTGGACGCTGATCTGGCCGTGCTCGCCCTGCCGCCGGCCCGCTACCACGTGTACAGCCGTGACGTCCGACTGGAATACGCCGATGCGCCCGAGCCGGCCTTCGTCACCGGACGCATGGCGGTGCTGGAGCACCTGCTGGGAAGGGCGCCCCTCTACCGAACCCGGGCAGCACAAGCCTGGACGGCGGCCGCCCACGCCAACCTCGAAGCCGAGCTCAACCATCTGCGCGCCCACGGCGTCCCGCTGGTGGCCTCGGGCTGACCCGCCTGCCCGGCATGGCCTGACCACGGCAACAAGGCTGGTCCGGCTTGGGGGGACGTGGCACTCTGGACCCTCGTGGACATACCCCGCCCTGTGAATGAATCCCGCTGGAGCAACGCCCGGTGGGCCCTGGGTGCACACCTGCGGCGCAGCGCGGGCACCACGACGTTCGCCGTAGCCGCGCCGAAGGCGACCCACGTCCAGTTGGAGTTCTACCCCGAGGCGGTCGGTGCGGACGCCCACGCCACCTTCACGATGGCACGCGGCAGCGACAACGTCTGGCGCGCCGAGGTGGATGGAGCCCGTCACGGCACGCTCTACGGGTTTCGCGTCTGGGGCGAGAACTGGCCCCACGACGACGCCTGGACGCCGGGCTCCACGACGGGTTTCGTCAGCGACCGTGACGAGCAGTTGAACCACTTCAACCCCAACAAGGTGCTCTTCGACCCGTACGCCCGCGAGGTGAGCCACAGCACCATGAGCACCCTCGTCGAAGAGGTGGGCGGCGATCGAGGGATGTTCGGCTCGGGACCGGTGCCGTGGCACGGGCGTCCCGGTCGGGAGGCCGATACCGCGCGCGTCGCGCCGAAGGGCGTCGTCATCGAGGACGCCACGAATACCGGACGCCACCCGCGCCACCCCGAAGAGGACAACGCGATCTACGAGGCGCACGTCAAGAACCTGACGATGCATCCCAGCTCGGCCACATTGGGCGACCTGCTCGCCGACGTCCCCGGCTTCGCGGGACTGCCGAACATCCCGGACGCCCTGCGCGGCACCTATGCGGGGGCCGCCCTCATGGCGCCGTACCTCAAGGCGCTCGGCGTCACCGTGATCGAGCTGCTGCCCGTGCACGAGACCGACTCCGATCAGGTGGGCGACCAGCAGGGCACCACGAACCACTGGGGCTACCAGACCCTGGCCTTCTTCGCCCCCAACCGCGACTACAGCTACGACAAGTCACTCGGCGGACCCACCAAGGAATTCAAACAGATGGTGCTGGCCTTCCACGAGGCCGGTCTCGAGGTGTTCCTCGACGTGGTGTACAACCACTCGGCCGAGGGTGGCAACTGGAACGGCGAGCTCGACTCGGCCGGCTTCACCACGCTCGGCGGGTTCGCGACCACCGAGTACTACGTGCTCACCTCCGATGGCGGCCTCATCGACGGCGCGACCGGCACCTCCAACCAGACCAACTTCAGCTCGCCGCTGACCTGCAACCTCGTGCTCGACTCGCTGCGGCACTGGCACGACACGATGGGCGTCGACGGGTTCCGGTTCGATCTGGCTCCCGTGCTCGGTCGCCGCCCCAACGCCGCCGAGGCCGAGGACTGGGTCGCGCAGCGCCGGTTCTTCTCCAATCACCCGCTGCTGGACGACATCGCGCGCCTGGCCGGCGAGAACGAGTTCGAGGTGATCGCCGAGGCCTGGGACCTGTGGGGGTACGAGGTCGGCAACTTCCCGTCCGGCTGGGGCGAATGGAACGGACGCTTCCGCGACGCCATGCGCGCCTACGGCAAGGGCGACGGCAACACCGACGACTTCATGGCGTTCTTCAACGGCGACTACCTGCACTTCAACACCAACGACGGCCCGCAGAAGTCGATCAACTTCGTGACCGCCCACGACGGGTTCACGATGTTCGATCTCGTGGCCTACAACGAGAAGTTCAACGACCAGCCGTACCCCTTCGGCCCGTCCGACGGCGGATCGGACAACAACCTGTCGTGGGATTCGGGCGGCGACGAGGCGCTGCGGCGGACGCGGTGGCGCAACTTCTGGCTCATCACCTTCCTGGCGCGCGGCGTCCCGATGATCGTGTCGGGTGACGAGTACGGCCGCTCTCAGAACGGCAACAACAACCCGTGGTCGCTCAACACGATCGGCATCTGGAACAACTGGGCCCAGGCCGGTTCGAACGCGCCGATGCGCGTACCGGTGGATCCGGACGATCCCAACCTGCCCAGCTACCACCACAGCATGGGCGTCACGGACGCCCCCGAGGGCGTCAACCCGCTGCTGGTGTTCGCCCGTTTCGTCGCGCACCTGCGTCAGCAGCAGGCGACGTTCCGGCAGCGCGCGTGGGGCGACACCGAGCGCGGCGGCGAGAACGTCAGCTACGTCTACTTCAGCACCGATCTGAACGACCCGCCCCGTCCGGGCGACCGCCAGCTCGCGGTCGCGATCGACGGCGGCGCGACGGGCGGCGACGACTTCTGGGTGCTGATGAACATGTACGACCAGCCGGCCCGATTCGATCTGACCGAGTGGGCCGAGGAGGCCGACAGCGGCCACGACTGGCACCGCATCATCGACACCGCCCCCTGGGCGGAAGCGGAGTACAACTGCTGGGGCACCGAGGACGCCCTCCACGTGACGGGTGAGTACACCGTCGAGCCGTGGTCGATCGTCGTCCTGCAGTCGCGTCCCACGCAGCTGCCCGACCGCGAGCCCGGGAACCTGTGGGGTCGCGGTGGCGGTCTCCAGATGGACCGCTGGGGCATGCCGCACCTGCGCGGACGCCTCGGCGAGGTGCTGGAGCGCCTCCGGCGCGGCGTCGGCGCCCGGCCGTCCGAGGAGCCGGTACCGGAGGAGGAGCCGGGGACGTCAGCGGCGGCGCCG
>JAKDIK010000242.1 GCA_030450535.1 Propionibacteriaceae bacterium | reverse complement strand
TCCGGACCCTGCTCAGCCGTCAGAAAGTTGAGTGTCGGCGCTGGACGCCAGAGCGGCTCGACGTGGGCGTCCCGCCCCGGAGCCCCTCGCGCAGCAGTGGACGCACCCGGTAGCCGATGACCTCGCGCAGGTACACGCTCGTCGAGGTGCGCAGGATGCCCGGGCAGAGCCGGATCTCCTCGGCGACCCGATAGAGATCGTCCGGATCGCGCGCGACGACCCGCACGATGAGGTCGGTGCTGCCGGCGGGCGCGTGGCACTCCAGCACCTCGGGGATCTTCTTCAGCCCCTCGATCGCTTCATCGAGGGAGTGCTGGTCGAGTTCGGCGGCCACGGTGGCGTCCAGCGCATGACCCAGCGCCGAGGGCGGCACGAGCGTGCTCGCGAGGCGCAGCAGGCCCTCGGTGCGGTACCGCTCCAGCCGGGCCTGCACCGTGCCGCGCGCCAGGCCGGTGCGCGAGGCCAGCATGAGGACCGTCATGCGCGGGTCGGCGTCCAACTCGAGCAGGATGCGCCGGTCGGTGTCGTCGAGTTGGTACATGGCCCTTCCCCCATTCGGCGGTCGTCCTGATCAGTTCGACCGGCCATCACCGGGCGGGATTGATCAGATTGATCATCAGCATGCCATGCGATTGCGCAGGAATCCCCGCCTGAGGTGAAATGGTGCTCACGAAGAGGGCAGGTCCCACAAGGACACCACCCCGGGACCATCGGTCGGCGGCCGCGATCCGGACGCCGACCCGGCCGACGACCGCGCACCAGCGGCCGCGTCCGGTCCACCGAACGCCCCATGGGCCCCGCAAGGACGCGGGGCCCGTGATGCGGCGAACGGGTCAGCGTCCGTCCAAACGACCTCACGGACGCCGACCAGCACGGACGCTGACCCTCACGGACCCCTACCATCACGGACAACGGCCCCGCACCGTCAGGTGCGGGGCCGTTCTCGTTGCGTTCGACCAGCGAGCAACTCAGTGAGCGAGCAACTCAGTGCTGGTGCGCCTCGTCCTCGTCCTCCGGCTTGTCCACCACGAGGGTCTCGGTGGTGAGCAGCAGGGCGGCGATGGACGCGGCGTTGGCGAGCGCGGAACGCGTCACCTTGACCGGGTCGATCACGCCGGCGGCGATGAGGTCGCCGTACTCGCCGGTGGCGGCGTTGTAGCCGCTGCCCGGCTCGAGGTCGGCGACCTTGGCCACGATGACGTAACCCGGCTCGCCGCCGTTCTCGGCGATCCAGCGCAGCGGCTCGGCGAGCGCCTTGGCCACGATCTGGACGCCGGCCTTCTCGTCACCCGACTTGCCGAGGCCGTCGGCCAGGACGCGCCCGGCGTGGACGAGGGCCGAGCCGCCGCCGGCGACGATGCCCTCCTCGATCGCCGCGCGCGTCGCGCTCACGGCGTCCTCGATGCGGTGCTTCTTCTCCTTCATCTCGACCTCGGTCGCGGCACCCACCTTGATGACGCACACGCCACCGGCGAGCTTCGCGACGCGCTCGGAGAGCTTCTCGCGGTCCCACTCCGAATCGGTGCGGCCGATCTCGGCGCGGAGCTGCTCGACGCGGCCGTCCACGGCGGCCTTGTCACCGGCGCCGTCGACGATCGTCGTGTTGTCCTTGGTGACAACGACGGTGCGGGCACGGCCCAGCACGTCGAGGCCTACCTGATCGAGCTTCAGGCCCACCTCGGCGGCGACGACCTGGCCACCGGTGAGGATCGCGATGTCCTCGAGCATGGCCTTGCGACGATCGCCGAACGCCGGGGCCTTGACGGCCACGGAGGTGAAGGTGCCGCGGATCTTGTTGACCACGAGGGTGGAGAGCGCCTCGCCGTCCACGTCCTCGGCCACGATGAAGAGCTGGCCGCCGGCCCCGATGACCTTCTCCAGCAGCGGCAGCAGATCGTTCATCGAGCTGATCTTGCCGGAGTGGATGAGGATGTACGGGTTTTCGAGCACGGCCTCCATGCGCTCGGCGTCGGTCACCATGTACGGCGACAGGTAACCCTTGTCGAACTGCATGCCCTCGGTGAACTCGAGCTCGGTGCCGAACGTCTGGGACTCGTCGACGGTGATGACGCCGTCCTTGCCGACCTTGTCGAAGGCATCGGCGATGAGCTGCCCGATCTCGGAGTCGCGGCTGCTGATCGTGGCCACGTTGGCCATGTCGCCCGTGGTCTCGACCTGCTTGGCGACGTTGTGGAGCTCCTCGCTGACGGCCTCGACGGCCCCCTCGATGCCCCGCTTGAGGCCGACCGGGTTGGTGCCGGCCGCGACGGCGCGCAGGCCCTCGTGGACGAGCGCCTGGGCGAGCACGGTCGCGGTGGTGGTGCCGTCACCGGCGACGTCGTTGGTCTTGGTGGCGACCTCCTTGGCGAGCTGCGCGCCGAGGTTCTCATACGGATCGGTGAGCTCGACCTCCTTGGCGACGGTCACGCCGTCGTTGGTGATCGTCGGGGCGCCCCACTTCTTGTCGAGCACCACGTAGCGGCCCTTCGGGCCGAGGGTCACCTTCACGGTGTTGGCGAGGGCGTCCACGCCACGCTCGAGCGAGCGGCGCGCCTCCTCGTCGAACTGAAGGATCTTTGCCATGGGTGTACTTCCCTATCGCTGGTTGAGACGGGTCACTTGGAGACGACGGCGAGAATGTCGCGGGCGTTGAGCAGCAGGTACTCGGTGCCGTCGTACTTGACCTCGGTGCCGCCGTACTTGCTGAAGATGACGACGTCGCCGGTGGCGACATCGAGCGGGACGCGGTTGCCGTTGTCGTCGATGCGGCCGGGGCCGGTCGCGATGACCTTGCCCTCCTGCGGCTTCTCCTTGGCGGTGTCGGGGATGACCAGACCCGAGGCGGTGGTGGTCTCGGCCTCGAGGGGCTGGATGAGGATGCGGTCTTCGAGCGGCTTGATCGTGACGGCCACGATGGTGCCCTTTCTTGTCTGTAGCGCCCACCGGGATGGCGAGCGTCTTCACTGGTCCTGCGCGCCGCCCAGGCGTCGTCGCGGGTCCGCCGGGGCTGGCACACTCGGGTGTCGAGTGCCAACAGCGACGCTACACCGGAGTTAGCACTCGTTCAACCTGAGTGCTAACGCGCGTCGCATGCGGACGCCGTCGGCGCCGTTCACGCGAGCGGGCAGGAGTGGCCCCCGGGATCGACGGGCTCTCCGCAGCGGTGACACAGTGGTCGGCCGGCGTCGACCACCTCGCGCGCCTGGGCCACGAACGCCCGGGCGCCGCCGACCTGCAGCCGAACCTCGAGCACCTCGGGAGCCTCCACCTCGAGGGGGTCATCGCCCTCGGGCGGGGGCAGCCACGGGAAGACCTGAATGACCACCTGCGCCGTGCTCGGATCCCACCCCAGGTTCATCGTCCCGGCGCGGAACTGCGCGAAGACGGGCTGCTCGAGCGGATCGTCGTCGCGCAGTCCGGCGGGCGCGCTGGCGGGCACGTGGTGCGGGTTGCCCGGCTCGCCCATCACCTGGTCCAGCACCGCCTCGACGCCGTCGGCCAGTGCAGCCGACTGCTGCTTCTCGAAGGCGACGCTGATCACGCGGCGCCCGTCCTTGGCCTGCAGGTAGAACGTCCGTTCGCCGGGAGCCCCGATCGTGCCGGTGACGCAGCGATCCGGCCAGTCGAAGCGGTGCCAGGTCGTCATGCGGCCATCGTAGGCGCGGGCGTCCCGTCAGCCGAGCCGGTCCACGACGATCGCGACCGCGCCGCCCGCCGTCGGCGTCAGGATCAACGTGGCGGTCGCCCTCCCCTTCGGCCGCAGTCGGCGGCGCAGCTCGGCGGGATCGACGTCGATACCCCGCTTCTTGATCTCGAGCGAGCCGATGCCCTCGCGGCGCACCCACCCCCGCAGCACCTTCTCGTCGTAGGCCAGCACCTCGCGGACGGCAAAGCAGGTGGCGAACGGCGTGGGCAGGGATTCCCCGGAACTCAGATAAGCGATGCCGGACGCGAGCCGTCGCGCCCGCAGCAGGAGTGCCAGCTCGTCGACCAGTCCGGCCCGGACGACCGCGCCGTCCGGCTCGTGGATGAATTCCTCCACGGCGCCCACGTCCGCCCGGGGCGTCCCCTGCCCTCCGGACAACTCCGCGCCGTCGACGACGGCCGTCCGGGCCGCGCGCATGTCCGGGGCGGACCACAGGGCGCACTCGACGACGCTGCCCGACTCCGAGATCCACTCGGCCGCCACGGCGTCCGGGATCAGGGCGTGCGGAACGCCGGGGCCGAGTTTGACGCAGGCGGGACGCCGGCCGTCCAGCAGCGAGGCCACGAACGACCACGGCGGGCTCAGATCCTCCACCCGCCAAGAGCGACCGGACGCCGTGCGCCGCGCCGGATCGGCAAACACCCCCACGCCGTCACCCGGTTCGGCGGATGCCCACGCCGACCAGTGCTCCTCGGCGTCGCCCGTGACGACCTCGCGACCCAGATTGGCCGATGCCAGCACGGCGGTGACCTCGTCGATCTCG
>JAKDIK010000241.1 GCA_030450535.1 Propionibacteriaceae bacterium | reverse complement strand
ATGGCACGATCCTCCGCTCTCGGGGCAATGATCCACCTGACGCTAGCCCATGACCCGCCGCACGGGCGCGTCCGGCTGGAACCGGTTGGGCGATCACCGCGCCCACGTGCCGCTGACGAGGCACAATGGTCGGTATGGTCGCCGTCGTCCGACCCCCGGCCGTGGCCGGGAGCTTCTATCCGAGCCGACCCGACGCGTTGCGCCGCATGGTCGAGGCGTCGCTGCTGGACGCTGAGGCCCGCCTGCCGGAGGACGCCCCCGATCCCAAGGCGCTCATCCTGCCCCATGCGGGCTACGTCTACTCCGGCCCCACCGCCGCCCTCGGCTACGTGCTCGCCGGCCGCCGGCGCGGGGAAATCGAGCGCGTCGTGCTGCTCGGCCCCTGCCACCGGGTGTGGGTGGACGGCCTCGCGCTGTCCGGCGCGTCCGCCTTCGCGACGCCGCTGGGCGACGTGCGCGTCGAGGCGCCCGACAGCACCCTGGACGCGCTGCCCCAGCTCATCACCAGCCCGGAGGCCCACGCGGGCGAGCACTCCCTCGAGGTGCACCTGCCGTTCGTCCAGATCGTGCTCGGCGATGTCGCCGCCTTGCCGATCGCCGTCGGCGGGGCGAGCCCGGCCGAGGTGGCCGAGGTGCTGGACGCGGCATGGGGCGGCCCGGAGACCCTCGTCGTGATCAGCTCCGACCTCTCGCACTACCTGCCCCAGCCGCGCGCGGAGGACGCCGACGCCCAGACCATCGACCAGATCCTTCGGCTCGACGGCCCCCTCACGCCGCGGCGGGCCTGCGGCGCCGGGCCCGTCAACGGGCTGCTCGCCACGGCCGCCCGCCGGGGGCTGACCCCGACCCTGCTCGGCTCGTGCACCTCCGGCGACCCCACCGTGCTGCGGCGCGACACCGATCCGTCGAGGGTGGTGGGCTATGCGGCCATCGCCTTCGCCTGAGCTCACCCGCTGCGGCCCGGCGCTGCTCGCCCTCGCCCGAGCGTCCATCGCCGAGCGCCTCGGCCCGGCCACGGACGCTGACGCCACCAGCGACACCGCCGTCGCCGGTGACCCCGCCCTGAACGCGATCCTGCGCGCGCCCGGGGCGTCCTTCGTCACCCTGACCCTGGCCGGACGCCTGCGCGGCTGCATCGGCGCGCTCGAGGCGCGGCGTCCGCTGGCCGACGACGTCGCGGCCAACGCCCGCTCGGCCGCCTTCGGCGATCCGCGGTTCGCGCCGCTGCGCCGCGAGGAATTCGATGCACTGCGCATCGAGGTGTCGGTGCTCTCGACGCCCGAACCGCTGGCCGTCCGCAGCCAGACCGACGCGCTCGCCCAATTGCGCCCCGGCGTCGACGGCGCGATCCTGACCGCCGGGCACCGGCGCGGCACCTTCCTGCCCCAGGTGTGGGAGTCCCTGCCCGAGCCGGCCGACTTCTTGGCCCAGTTGCGCCGCAAGGCGGGTCTGGCGCCCACGGCCGCCTGGCGTCCCGACTGGCGGCTCAGCCGCTACACCGTCACCTCGTTCACCCAGCCCGCCGAGGAGGACCGATGACGAAGGCCCGCTACTGGCGTCCGCTGCCCGATGGCCGCATCGAGTGTTACCTGTGCCCGCGGGAGTGCCGGCTGCGCGACGGTCAGCGGGGCTTCTGTTTCGTGCGGGCGCGCGAGGGGGATTCGATGGTGCTCACCACCGATGGCCGTTCCTCGGGATTCTGCATCGACCCGATCGAGAAGAAGCCGCTCAACCACTTCCTGCCCGGCACCTCGGTGCTGTCCTTCGGCACCGCCGGGTGCAACCTCGGCTGTCAGTTCTGCCAGAACTGGGACATCTCGAAGGCGCGCGCGATGGATCGCCTCATGGACGCCGCCGACGCCGCCCAGATCGCGCGGACGGCGTCCGAGTGGGACTGCGAGTCCGTCGCGTTCACGTACAACGACCCGGTCATCTTCGCCGAGTACGCCATCGACGTCGCCGACGCCTGCCGCGAGCGGGGCATCCGCACCGTGGCGGTGAGCGCGGGCTACGTCAACCCTGAGGGTCGCCGCGACCTGTACGGGGCCATGGACGCCGCGAACATCGACCTGAAGGCGTTCACCGAGGAATTCTACTTCCGCATCACCGGCGGCGCGCACCTGCGCCCGGTGCTGGATGCGCTCGTGTGGCTTAAGCACTCCTCCGACGTGTGGTTCGAGATCACGACGTTGTTGATCCCGGGGCACAACGACTCCGATGCCGAACTCGGCGCCATGGCCGCGTGGATCGTCGCCGAGCTCGGACCCGACGTGCCCCACCACTTCTCGGCCTTCCACCCCGACCACCGCATGCGGGACGTGCCGCCGACCCCGCGGGCCACGCTGCGGCGCGCCCGCCAGATCGCGCTGGCCGCGGGGGAGCGGTACGTGTACACGGGCAACGTCCGCGACCCCGAGGGCCAGAGCACCCGGTGCGCCGTGTGTGGCGAGCTGCTCATCGGACGGGACCGCTACAGCGTCGGCCGCTACCGACTGCGTCCGGACGGGAGCTGCCCGCGGTGCAGGACGCCCTTGCCCGGGGTCTTCGCGGCAGCCTCCGGCGGCTTCGGTTCCCGCCGGATCCCGATCTCAATCACTCGGTGAGCCCCAGACCGGCAGAATCGCGAGCAACCTCGCCGGGGTCGGCTGCGTAGGGCAGGGTGACGAAGGAGGGCTCATGAAGGACGCGACCCGGGACGCCGAGTTCACGGACTTCATGCGCTCGGCCAGCGCTTCTCTCGGCCGCACCGCCTGGCTGCTCTGCGGGGACGCCCATGCCGCGGCCGATCTGGTGCAGGCGGCCCTCGTGAAGACCTACGTCGCCTGGCCCCGGGTGCGTCCGGCCGAGGCGCTGGCCTACGCGCGTCGCGCCTTGGTGAACGAGAGCATCGACCGCTGGCGGCGACGGCGTCCGGAGGTGCCGGTCGGCGCAGATTTCGACCGGCCCCTCCCTGACGAGCCCACCAGCCGGATCGACGATCGCGATCGCATCGCCCGATTGCTCGCCACTCTGCCATCCCGCCAGCGCACGGTGGTCGTGCTGCGCTACTACGACGACCTGTCCGAACGGGCGGTCGCGGAGCACCTTGGCATCTCGGTGGGGGCAGTGAAGTCGGCCGCGTCACGCGCCCTGGCCTCGCTGCGTGGCCGGTCCGAACCGCTCGCGCCCGATGACGAACCACTCGCCCGGGAAGGGGGCTTCCGATGACCTACGAGACACAGCTGCGCGAGGGTCTGAGCGTCGCGGACGATGTGGACCTTCGCGTCGACGCCGACGCGGTGCTCGCCCTGGGACGGACGGCTGTGCGCCGACGCCGGTGGTCGACGGGGCTCGGTGTCGCGACCGCAGGCGTGGTCGCTGTCGTGGCGATCACGACCCTCGGCCAGCACCCACGCCCGGCGCAGCCTGCACCCGTTGGCGCTCCGACGGTGACGGCGTCGCCCGCGACCGCGCCGACCGCCGGGTACACCATCCCGGCTGCCGGAGCCTCGGCGGAGATCCTCGTGACCGACGCGGCTGGCGACCGTCCGCGCGAGATCGGCGAGCCGGACTCGATCGTGATCGGGGTCACGGGCGACCACGATGATCCGGTGTTCTCCGCCACGGCCCGTGACGCCGGGGGGAGGGTCATCGGCGAGGACACGCTGATCGAAGGCGGACCAGTGACCCGCCCCATCTGGTCGGCGACGACCCTGTACCCGGGTTACGTGGTCGGTGTCATCCCCGACCGGGTGGAGCGTTTCGAGATGGTCCTGGCGGCAGATGCCCCCTCCGCCGCCTTGATCACATGGCACGAGCCGCTGGGCGATACCGGGCTCACAGCCATCGTGGTGCGCCTCGACGATCCGACGTACGCCGACCGGGTCACCGGCCTGCTGTGGCTCGACGACGCCGGCGCTGTCCGCTCCACGAGCGGCGAGGCTGTCGCCACCACATTCGAGACCCCCAACGGTCCCGCGATGATCGTGCTCGACGAGGCTCTTGACCACTTCGCCGTGTGGCACCCAGCCGGTGGCCTCTCGACGCGCCCGTCGACCCACCCGGACGATGAGGTGTTCTGGATCGTCGCCCGGGAGGGTGGCTCCACCTTCGAGCGGGGCTGGACGGCCGGCGTCCTGCCCGCCGGGTCGCGCGACATCGCCGTCGAGAACGCCGCCGGGATGACCGACGTCTGGTTCGACGTGACTGCGCTGCCCGACGGCCGGGTGGCCTACCTCGTCACCGGATCGGGCTCGGCGCCGCAGCTGGTGGCTGTCCTCACCTGGCGCGATCAATCCGAGGAGACGCACACGGCGACCCCGTGAGACCCCGGTCCCCGCTGCCCGGCCGTCGCGGCCGCTCGCGGCGGACGCCTCACCCGGCCGCGGCCGAGGCGTCCGATCTATAGGAAACCACCAAGGCAACACGCCGCATCGTTGGTTTTGGCCCGGTGGATTTGGTGACTTCGGCGAAACCCCCGGTTTCGTCTCGCCCGCCGACCCCCGGACGT
>JAKDIK010000240.1 GCA_030450535.1 Propionibacteriaceae bacterium | reverse complement strand
TGGGTGGCTTCCCCCGCCTTAATTGGGCCGCGCCGGCCCCCACACCAACCCCTTTTGCGCCCCTATTTGGGGCCCCATTGCCCCAAAAATGTGGGGCCCAAAACGGCGATCCGGCCGAGATGACGAGCGAGCTGCGCGGTCCTCAGCGCCGGTGCTGCAGGTTCCAGTGGTACATCGCGATGGCCGCGGCGGCGCCGGCGTTGAGGGAGCGAGTCGATCCGTGCTGGGTGATCGCCACCATGCCCTCGCACAGCGCGACCACCTCGTCGGTCAGCCCCGGACCCTCCGAGCCGAACACCAGGCAGCAGTCCCGGGGCAGCATGGCCGTCTCCAGCGGCGCCGCGCCCGGCAGGTTGTCGACCCCGACCGCCGTGATCCCCCGCTCGGCCACCCACGTCCCGAAGTCGGCGGCGTCCGCATGGTGGTGCACGCTCAGGTAGCGGTCGGTGACCATCGCCCCGCGACGGTTCCAGCGCCGGCGTCCGAGCACGTGGACGCCGGCCACGTTGAAGGCGTTCGCCGTACGCACCACCGACCCGATGTTGAAATCGTGCTCGAAGTTCTGGATCGCCACGTGTAGCGGGCTCCGCCGGGTTTCGAGGTCGGCGACGATCGCCTCCAACCGCCAGTAGCGGTAGGCGTCCACGACGTTGCGGCGATCCCCGGACGCGAGCAGTTCCGGATCGAGCCGGGGGTCGTCCGGCCACGGCTCCGGATGCGGACCGACGCCCACGAGCGGCTGCGTCGGATCCGTTGTTGCCATGCGCTCAACCTAGCGGTTGCCACGCGACGACCCCCGATGGGACGCCTCGCGCCCGGGCCCGTACGATGGATGAGGCCCTCCGTCGCCTGTTCCGAAGGATTGTTCCCACCCATGACGTCACCCGAGCCTCTCGTGCCCGCGGGCACCAACCCGCCCTCGGACTCAACCCACCACCCGGACGCCCCAGGCACCGCGGACGCGTCCGGCGCGCGCCGCCGCGCTCCGCAGGACGCGCACCTGGACGCCCCCGAGAGTGTCGGGGCGTGGCTCGTCCGGCTGTTGAAGGGCATCGCGGTCGGGGTCGGCTTCATTCTTCCCGGCCTGTCCGGCGGTGTGCTGGCCGTGATCTTCAAGATCTACGACCCGCTGATCAAGTTCCTGGCGAACCCGTTCCGCAACCTGCTGCGGCAGATTCGCTACTTCCTGCCCGTCGGCATCGGCGGCCTGGTCGGCGTCTGGCTCTTCTCGGTGGTCGTCGCCGCCGCCTTCGGACGCTTCGAGGCGGCCTTCGTCTGCCTGTTCATCGGCTTCGTGATCGGGACCTTCCCCAGCCTGTGGCGCACCGCCGGCAAGAACGGCCGCGCGCCCAAGCACCTCGTCATCCTGGCGGTCTCCGCCGCTGCGATCTTCATCGTCATGCTGGCCGGCGGCGGGCTGAATCTGCAGGTGCCGCCGTCCATCCCCGTGTGGTTCGGCTCCGGCGCCCTCATCGGCCTCGGCGTGATCGTGCCGGGCATGAGCCCGTCGAACTTCCTGATCTACTTCGGCCTGTACGACCGCATGGCCCAGGGCATCAAGGACGTCGATCCGGCCGTGTTCATCCCGCTGTTCATCGGGCTCGCCCTGTGCGTGGTGCTGTTCGCGAAGGCCGCCAACTGGGCGTTCGATCGCCACTACGCCGGCATGTACCACTTCATTCTCGGCATGGTGGCCGGCTCGTCGCTGGCCATCTTCCCCACCGTCGTGTTCGATCCCGCCCGTGTCGAGCGCGCCGGGCTGGGCTGGCCGGCGTTCCTCGCCTTCTGCGCCGCCATGCTCGTCGTCGGCGTCGTCGCCTCGTGGCTGTTCTCCAAGGTCGAGGACCGCTACTCCGGCGAGCGCGACGCCATCGACGCCGCCTGAGCGCGGACGCCGCCTGAGCCGGGCGCCAGAGCCGGGGCGCCTGAGCCGGGGCGTCACCTGCGGGCGCGCTGGCGTCCAAAACCCACATAATCGGACCCAAGGCAACACAAGGCCACACACAGCGCCCGCTCAGGGTGCGGGTTTACCGTGGAGGTGTGAACCTTCCCGCGGTCATCCCGCTGCTCCTGCCCGCTTGGCTGGACCCGGCCGTCCTCATCCACGCGCTCGGCAACGGCGCGTTGTGGGGCGTCGCGGCGATCCTCATCCTCGAGTGCGCGATCTTCCCCATCCTGCCCGGGGATTCGCTGCTGTTCACCGTCGGCATGTTCATCGCGATGACGCCCCCGTCCATCACGTTCGGAACGCTGCCGGCGTGGGCGGTGCTGCTGATCTGCTTGCCGATCCTGACCGCGGCCGCGGTGCTGGGCAACGTCATCGGGTACGGCGTCGGCGCCCGGGTCGGCCACGTGCTGTTCCGTCCGCGCGAGGGCTTCTGGGGCAAGGTGTTCGACCCGAAGTACGTCACGGCCACGCACGCCTTCTTCGACCGCCACGGTCCCCGGGCCCTGGTCCTGGCGCGCTTCGTGCCGCTGATCCGGACGTTCGTCACGCTCATCGCGGGGGCGTCCGGCATGGACCGGCGCACCTTCATCCGGTGGACGGCCGTCGGCGGCGTCGCCTGGGCCGTGATCATCACCCTCGGCGGCTTCTTCCTGGGCCGCGTCCCGTTCATCGGCGAGAACATCGACGCCGTGCTCGTCGCCATCGTCGCCGTATCGCTGCTGCCGATGGGCGTCGAGTGGCTCCGCAACCGGCGGCGTCCGGCGTCCGTCCGGGACTGAGGCCCAAGGACACTTCCGGGCGCAGACGCGCACGCGGGCCCCGTCCAGGATCGGACGGGGCCCGCGTGCGTCGCGTGGGGTCAGCGGTTGTAGTTCGGCGGCTCGTAGCCCTCGGGGTTCTCCGCGGGCTGCGGCTGCTGGGTCGGCTGGTCGAACTGAACCGGACCGCGCTCTTGGGACTGCGCCTGCGGGTTCGGCAGCTCGCTCGGCGCGCTCTGCCCGAGCTGGCCGGACGCCGCCCCCGCGCCACCACCGGCGGCCGGGGCGTCCCCGCGGTAACTGATCTCACCGAAGTTCACATCAGGACTGCGGCGCACCTCGGCGTCGTTGACCTCGAAGTACGTCGCCTTCTCGAACTTGAACTGGCTCGCGATCATGTTGCTCGGCACGGACTCGATGCGCGTGTTGTAGTTGCGCACGTTCGCGTTGTAGTAGCGCCGGCCGGCGGCGATGCGATCCTCGGTCTCGGCGAGCTGGCGCTGGAGCTCGAGGAAGTTCTGGTTGCTCTTCAGCTCCGGGTAGGCCTCGACGCTCACCATGAGGCCGCGGACCGCGCCGGTGAGCTGCTCCTCCACCTGCGCCCGCTCGGGCGAGGGGGCGTCCCCGTGCTCGGCGGAGCTGAGCTGCTGCGCCTGAGACCGCAGCCGGACGATGCCCTCGAGCGTGTTGCGCTCGTGCGCCGAGAACGCGCGCACCGTCTCGACGAGGTTCGGGATGAGTTCGTAGCGGCGGTTCAATTCGACGTCCACCTGCCGCCACGATTCCTGGATGAGGTTCCGCTGGCGGATGAAGCCGTTGTACGCGCTGAACGCCCAGGCCACGGCACCGACGACGGCGACGAGCAGGACGATCAGGATGATCTCGATCGGACCCATTGTTCTCCTTCAGGGTGTGCTGCGACCACCCTAGCCGGTGGGCAGATCCAGATCGGCCAGGCCCACCGCGTACCGGT
The DNA here is from genome assembly GCA_030450535.1 of Propionibacteriaceae bacterium. Taxonomy (GTDB): domain Bacteria; phylum Actinomycetota; class Actinomycetes; order Propionibacteriales; family Propionibacteriaceae; genus Propioniciclava. Next base: position 818 of record JAKDIK010000240.1, on the reverse strand, counting down.
ACGCCAACCCTTCGGCCTCGATGAGCTCGCGGACGCCGGTGTTGCGGTCCACGATCGTGGCGACGCCCACCACCGTGCCGCCGGCGTCCTGGACGGCCCGCACCGCCTGCATCACCGAGCCGCCGGTGGTCGAGGTGTCCTCCACCACGAGGACCGGACGCCCCGCCACCTCGGTCCCCTCGATGCGGCGCTGCAGCCCGTGCGCCTTGGATTCCTTGCGGACGACGAACACGTCGAGCCGTTCGCCGGACGCCGCGGCCGCGTGCAGCATGGCCGTGGCGACGGGATCGGCGCCGAGGGTGAGTCCTCCGGCGGCCTCGAACGTCCAGTCGGCGACCAGCTCGCGCATGACGCGTCCGACCACCGGCGCCGCCGCGCCGTCGAGCGTGATCCGGCGCAGGTCGATGTAGTAGTCGGCCTCCTTGCCGGACGCCAGCGTGACCTTGCCCCACACGACGGCGAGATCCTTGATGTGGCCGATGAGCGCGTCGCGATCCGTCATGGACGCGAGCCTATCGGCCGCGCTCGCCCACCGTCCGTCTGGCACCACTTGAGGTCGTGCGCCATCGGGGTGAACGTCGCTGGTTACTTGTCCTGAGTCGAGATCAGCGCGCCGAACGCGACCGTCCGGTTGGCGGAGCGGAACAGGTCGTGGCAGGTGGTGAGGGTGATCAGCGCCTCGGTGGGCCGCACCTCGGGGTGACCCGGAACGGGCTGCAGCACCCAGGTGTCGGTGTCCTTGAGGGTCATCTCCGCGGGGTTGTTCGTCAGCTCGTAGGTGAAGATCTCGGTGGCCGTCTCGACGATCACCTGGTCGC
>JAKDIK010000239.1 GCA_030450535.1 Propionibacteriaceae bacterium | reverse complement strand
CGATTTGGACCCGACTTTCTGTCGCCATGGCGCCACAATGTCGGGTCCAAAACGGTGCATCCCGGGGGTCAAGGGTCCAGCCGGGTGAAGACTCGCCCCGCGCGGAAGGCAGAGGCACACGCCGATCCACAGGTTTTGGCTATTACTCCCTTGCCGCGTTGGCGGGGCGATGAGGGGCATAGATGCGCACACCGCGTAGGTCAGGGGCATAGATGGTGACGGCGCCGCTTCAACGCCAGTGAACCTGGACTTGCTGGTTAAGCACGCAGCTCTTCGTCCCCTCCTTGGAGACCACCGCGTGCGCTTCTCCAGTGGTTGCCATCAGCGACGCGATCGTCATGACTGCCACTCCCGTGGCCACTGCTACCTGTCGAGGCATCTTTGCCCTCTTTGTTTGCGCGGTTACTGGGTGACGCGATGAAGTGTCTCAGCTGCTGATCCAAGAGCTTGGCAGAGACGCCCTGACTCACGCCGAGGCGCATCATTCGCTCGATGAAGGCCCTTTCGTCGCCGCTGCCGAAGCTTGCCGCCAGTTCCGCGGGATGCGCGCTAGCCAATTTGACGGCTCTATCGAGTTCGTCGGCCAATCTTTCACCCTCTGGCGTGCTCACCTTGTTCAGCGTAGCGCTCGGACTACCCAGGACACGCCGATCCGCAGGTCTTGATTATTGCTCGCAAAGGGTCATCGGTGAGGCCATCCAGCACGTGTCCCGGAGGTACCCCGCCAGGATGCGTCGGGCTAGAAGACCGGCTTGCCGCCGGTGACGCCCAGGATGGTGCCCGAGACATAGCTCGCCTCGTCCGAGGCCAGGAACACGAACGCCGCGGCCACCTCGATCGGCTCGCCGGCGCGACCCAGCGGGGTGTCGGAGCCGAAGCCCTTCACCTTCTCCGGCGCCATCGTGGCCGGGATCAGCGGCGTCCAGATCGGGCCCGGCGCCACCGCGTTCACCCGGGTGCCCTGGTCGCCCAGCTCGGCGGCGAGGTTCACGGCGAGGTTGTTCAGCGCCGCCTTGGTGGAGGCGTAGTCGAGCAGATGCTCCGAGGGGGAGTAGGCCTGCACGGAGGTGGTGATGATCACCGAGCCGCCGTCGGCCAGCTCGTCGGCCAGCGCGCGGACGAGCCAGAAGGGGCTGAACACGTTGGTCTCATAGGTGCGGACGATCTGGTCCTCGGGAAACTCGCCAAGCTCCTCGTGGGTCATCTGGTAGGCCGCGTTGGGAACCAGCACGTCGAGCCCGCCGAGCAGCTCGACGCCCTCACGGGCCAGACGGCGGTTCTCGTCGGCGGTGCGCAGGTCGCCGGCGATGGCGTGCACCTTCGTGCCGGCCTTGGACGCCAGCCGCACGGTCTCGTCGGCGTCCGCCTGCTCCTGGGGAAGATGGGCGATGACGACGTCCGCGCCCTCCTTGGCGAACGCGATCGCGATGGCACGCCCGATGCCGGAGTCGCCGCCGGTGATGAGCGCGCGCTTGCCCTTGAGGCGATCGCGGCCGACCCACGAGGTTTCGCCGTGGTCGGGGGCGGGCTTGAGGTCGGCGACCGTGCCGGGCCACTCCTGGGTCTGGCTGGGGATCTTGCTCAGGTCTGCATTCATCCTACGACCGTAGTCGATGGGCCGCCCCAAACCCGTCCCAGAAGGCTCATGTCGAGGCTGCGCGCGACGCGGACCAGTTGCGGGCCTGGGCGTCCGGCGGCGCCGGTCGTCCGACCCGACGGGCGCGAGGCGACTGGGTAGACTCACCCCTCGTGCCCGTCCACGAACCGCTCCGCCTGACCGCCCCCTCCGGGGGAACGGTCGAGGTCGCGACGCCGGTCGTCCTCGCGCCCATGGCGGGCATCACCAATCCCGCCTACCGCCAGCTGTGCCTCGAACAGGGCGCCGGCCTGTACGTCTGCGAGATGATCACCAGCCGCGGCATCGTCGAGCGCAACCCGCGGACCCACGCCATGCTGCGGTTCGCGCCCAACGAGGTCATCCGGTCGGTGCAGCTCTACGGCGTCGATCCGGCCACGATGGGGCGCGCCGCCGCCATCCTGGCCGAGGACTTCGGCGTGCACCACATCGACATCAACCTGGGCTGCCCGGTGCCGAAGGTGACCCGGCGTGGGGGCGGGGGAGTGCTGCCCTGGAAGCGGGACCGCCTCGCCGCCCTGTTGGATGCCACCGTCCGGGCCGCGGACCCGTACGGCGTTCCCGTCACGATGAAGACCCGGCTGGGTATCGATGACGACCACCTCACGTTCCGCGAGGCCGGACGCATCGCGCAGGACTCCGGCGTCGCGGCCGTCGCACTGCACGCGCGCACCGTCCAGCAGGCCTACGCCGGGCAGGCCGCGTGGGACGCCATCGCCACGCTCGCCGACGACCTCACCATCCCGGTGCTCGGCAACGGCGATATCTGGGAGGCCTCGGACGCCCTCGCGATGGTCGAGCAGACCGGGTGCGCGGGCGTCGTCATCGGGCGCGGCTGCCTGGGGAGGCCGTGGCTGTTCCGCGACCTCGCGGACGCCTTCGCCGGGCTCGACAGCCGTCACCTGCCCACGCTGGGTGAGGTGTCCGCGATGGTGCGCCGTCACGCGGAACTGCTCGCCGAGATCCACGGCGAGCGCCACGGCTGCACCGATCTGCGCAAGCACATGGCCTGGTACTTCAAGGGCTTCGGGGTGGGCGGTGAATTGCGTCGCGGGCTGGCGTCCATCTCGAGCCTGCCCGAGCTGGACGCCTTGTTGGCCCGACTGGACGCCGACGAGCCCTTCCCGGCGGTGGTCCTGGGCGCGCCGCGCGGCCGACTGGGGACGCCGCGGGAGAAGGTCACGCTGCCCTACGGCTGGCTCGACTCCCGAACGCTCGGCGACGAGGACCTCTCCGCCGCCGAGTCGGACGTCTCGGGGGGCTGAGGCGTCCGCCGGTGGGGATCAACCCATGGCGCTGATCGCGGGCAACATGCCCACCATCATCATCACGAACGCGAGGATCGGCGCGACCACGCCGAGGATGATGCCGAACAGTGCCCACCGGCGTCCCGCGCGGCGGACGAAGGCGACGATGCTCATCACCCAGCCGGCGAGGCCGCCGAGGGTGGCGAGGAAGCCGGCGCCCATCCAGCCGGCCATCTCCTCGGCGAACTGCATCATGCGGGGATCCTCGGGATCGAGCGTGCTCGCGGCCTCGACGCCCACGTCGAGAATCAGGTTTCCGAAGCTGGCTCCGAACTGGTACCCCACCACCGCGATCAGCACGGTCATCGCCGCCACGAGGCCGAGCGCCACCATGCCGAGCACAGGGCTCTTCTCCTCAGGCTTTGTCTCCTCGGGCCACTGGGCGGCGTACCCCTGCTGCGGATAGCCGTACCCCTGTTGCCCGTATCCCGCGGGGTAGCCCTGCTGGTCATAGCCCTGCTGTTGGGGATAGGCCTGCTGCCCGTAGTTGGGCTGGTCGTACCCCTGTTGCTGGCCGTATGCCTGCTGGCCGTATGCCTGCTGGCCATAACCCTGCTGGCCGTATGCCTGCTGGTCGTAACCCTGCTGGTCCTGGCCCTGCCGCTGGGGGTAGCCCTGGCCGTAGTTCTGCGGGTAGCCCTGCTGGTCATATCCCTGGCCCTGGGGACCGTACTCCGCGGGGGCGGAGCCCTGCTGGCCAGCCGGCTGCTGCCCATGCTGTTCCGGGGCAGCCTGCTCGGGAGTGGGGTCCGCCTGGGGCTCGCGGTCCTGCGGGGAGTTCTGGGTGCTGCTCATCGGGTCCTCATCGATCGTGGGTCGGGAAGCTCAGCCCATCATAGGGTGGCCGGATTGGTGGGCGGCGAGGGCGTCCGGGAGGATGGAACCCATGACCGATGCGCTCAATCCCCGCACGCTCGCCTGGGCGGCCACGATGCGCGGGCACGAGGGTGACGGGGTCGTCCGCGCGCACGCCGACTCGGCGGCGTCCGTCAGCCTGCCCGAGCCGATCGGACGCGAAGCGCGCGAGGAGCGCGAACGGCAGATCCTGCGTCCCGAGGCCACCTTCAGCGCCGACGCCGGGAACCGCGCCGTGCCCGAGGAGCCCGACATCGAGCGCACCTGCTTCGAGCGCGACCGCGACCGCATCGTCCACTCCACCGCCTTCCGTCGCCTCGCCGGAAAGACCCAGGTGATCGTCCATCCCGGCGACCACGAGCGCACCCGGCTCACGCACGCCCTCGAGGTTGCCCAGGTCGCGACGTCCATCGCGCGCGGCGTCGGCGTCAACGTCGCGCTCGCGGACGCCATCGCGCTGGGCCACGATTGCGGTCACGGCCCCGGGGGGCACGCGTCCGAGGAGGCCTTCGACACCTTCCTCGGCGAGGGCTACGACCACGGACCCTGGGGTGCCGATGTGGTGCTGACCGCCCACAATCTCTGCCTCGAGACCCTCGACGGCATCCGCAACCACTCGTGGTCGCGCCCGGCTCCCGGGACCGTCGAGGGTGAGATCGTCAGCTGGGCCGACCGCATCGCGTACTGCGCCCACGCCCTGG
>JAKDIK010000238.1 GCA_030450535.1 Propionibacteriaceae bacterium | reverse complement strand
CAGGCCACCCGCACGACAGTGCCCCCGCCCTCACGAGGAGGACGGGGGCACGGCAGGGTTCTGCGGCGATGCGGGGGCAGCGCGTCAGGCGATGGCGTCCGCCGGCTTCAGACGCGCCGGATCAATGGCCACGCCGGGACCCATCGTCGAGGAAACCGTCACCTTGCGGAGGTAACGGCCCTTCGCGGCGGACGGCTTGAGGCGCATGACCTCGTCGAGGGCCGCGAAGTAGTTCTGCCGCAACTGCTCCGGGGTGAACGACGCCTTGCCCACGATGAAGTGGAGGTTGGCGTGCCGGTCCACACGGAACTCGATCTTGCCGCCCTTGATGTCGGTGACGGCCTTGGCGACGTCCATGGTCACCGTGCCCGTCTTCGGGTTCGGCATGAGGCCGCGCGGGCCGAGGACGCGGCCGAGGCGTCCGACCTTGCCCATCATGTCGGGGGTGGCAACGACGGCGTCGAAGTCGAGGTAGCCGCCCGCGACCTTCTCGACCAACTCGTCGGCACCGACCTCGTCGGCACCCGCCGACTCGGCGTCGGCCGCCCTCTCACCGGTGGCGAAGACGAGGACCCGTGCCGTCTTGCCCGTGCCGTTGGGGAGGTTGACCGTGCCGCGAACCATCTGGTCCGCCTTGCGGGGGTCGACGCCGAGACGCATGGCAACCTCGATCGTCTCGTCGAACTTGGCGGACGCGCCCCCCTTCGCGAGGTCGAGCGCCTCCTCGGGGGTGTAGAGCTGCGCCTCGTCGATGGTTTCGGCGGTGGCGCGGTAGGCCTTGCTGCGCTTCATGACTGGTTCCTTTCGTTCAGCCCTGCGGGGCTGCTACCAGGTGTGGTGCGGGCCGCGCTGGCCCTGCCACGGGTGGATGGTTGGTCAGCTGTCGACCGTGACGCCCATCGAGCGGGCGGTGCCCTCGACGACCTTCATGGCCGCGTCGATGTCGTTGGCGTTGAGGTCCGGGAGCTTGGTGGTGGCGATCTCACGCACCTGATCGCGCGTGAGCCGACCCACCTTCTCGGAGTTGGGCTTGCCCGAGCCGCTCTTCAGGCCGGCGGCCTTCTTGATGAGCTCGGCGGCGGGCGGCGTCTTCGTGATGAAGCTGAACGTGCGATCCTCGTAGATGGTGATCTCGACGGGGACGATCGTGCCGCGCATGGCTTCGGTGGCAGCGTTGTACTGCTTGCAGAAGTCCATGATGTTGACGCCGTGCGGGCCGAGAGCGGTGCCGACCGGCGGTGCCGGGGTGGCTGCGCCCGCGTTCAAGGCGACCTTGACGAGAGCTGCCACCTTCTTCTTGGGAGGCATGGTTGGGTCCTTGCTTTGGTTGTGGCGCGCCCGGGAGCGTCGCGCCGGTTGGGTTGGTGGCCCCGAGGGGCCGTAGCGAACGCCCCGCTCAGCCCTTCTGGACCTGGGCGAAGCTGAGTTCCACGGGGGTCTCCCGCCCCAGGATCTCGACCAGCGCCTTGAGGCGCTGGTTGTTCGCGTGGATATCGGTGATGGTCGCGTGGACCCCGGAGAAGGGGCCCTGAACCACCATGACGGAGTCGCCGACGGTGAAGTCGGCGACCTCGACCTTGCGCTTCTTCGGCGCTGCCGGCCCCGCCGCGGCGGCGGCCTTCGCCAGGACGGACGGCGCGAGCATGCGCTCCACCTCGTCGAGTGTCAGCGGCACCGGGTGGGTACCCTGCCCGACGAAGCCGGTCACGGACGGCGTCTGACGGACGGCGGACCACGACTCGTTCGTGAGGTCCATCCGCACCAGCACGTAACCGGGGTGCGACGTCCGCGTCACGTTCTTGCGCTGGCCATTGCGCGTCTCCACGACATCCTCGGTCGGCACGATGGACTCAAAGATGAAGTCCTCCATGCCCAGGGTGGAGATGCGGGCGTCAAGGTTCTGCTTCACCCGGTTCTCCATACCCGAGTAGGTGTGGATGACGTACCAATCGCCGGCCTGGGTGCGCAGCGTGCTGCGCAGTTCCTCCAGGGCTGCCTCGTCGGTGGCCGCCTGCCCCTCGTCGATCTCATCGACCGGCTCGGGCTCGTCATCGCCGAGGTTGAGGACGAGGTCGTCCTCGGTCTCGGTGGAGTCGTCGCCGAAGTCGAGGTTGAGATCCACCTCGGGGGCGTCGGGCTCCTCGAGGGTGCCCAGATCGATCTCGACGTTCTCGTACGCGTCGGGGGACGTGGACTCAGTCATGCGTCAATTCACCTTCCGTCTTCGTTCAGCCAAACAGCCTGAGCAGCGCCCAGCCGAACCCGAGGTCCAGCAGGCCCACGAAGGCGATCACGAACAACACCAGAACCAGGACGGCCCAGAACAGCTGCTGGACCTGCGACCATGTCGGCCAGACGACCTTGCGGAGCTCTTCGCCGGATTCCCGGACGAACTGCGCCGGGGTCGTCCCCCGGGGGGACGCCTTCGCGCGGGTCGTTCTCGCGCCGCGGCCACGGGTCACGGGCTCAGCCGACTCCACCTCGGCGACACGGCGCTTCGGGCGTGAGCTGCGCGCCCGGGCCGCAGCACCCTCGGCGGCCGCCAGCTGGGTCTCATCGACCACGTCGGACGCGGTCGCGCCGTCACGAACGCTGCCGGACGCATCGGTCTGAAGCTCCTCGGCCTCGCGCTCATCGGGAGCCACGTCGTACGCGCCGGGATCGGCCAGGCCGTCCGCCAGCATCTCGCCCGGCAGGTTCGGATCGGCATTCGGCTCGTCAGGGTACGACGATGACTCCTGGGAAGAATCGTTCCTCGGTGTCACCTGATCGCGTCCTCACCTGTGCCGTCCATGGAGCCAACGGGCCACAGGAAGCGACCCGAGCAGGGCAAGAGGGACTTGAACCCCCAACCTGCGGTTTTGGAGACCGCTGCTCTGCCAATTGAGCTATTGCCCTTCGGAGGACCCTCCCCCACGACCGCCCCAGGGCAAGCTCGTGCAGGGTGGAAACCACCAGAACCTCGAGTGTACGTGCTTTGACTGCGCGAGTCGAACCGGGACGCTCAGAGGCTGAGCCCGACCAGGACGGGCTCAGGCACCAGCGTGACGCCGAAGCGATCCCGGACGCCATCGCGCACCTCGCGTGCCAGGGCGACGAGATCGTCGGCGGACGCCCCACCCCGATTGGTCAGGGCGAGCGTGTGCTTGGTCGAGAGGGTGGCCGGCGACGTCCCGTGCCCCTTGGCGAACCCGGCGTGGTCGATCAGCCAGGCCGCCGACGTCTTCACGGTGCCGTCCGGCAGCGGGAATCGCGGCGCCCCCTCGGGCAGGAGGGCCGCGGCGTCGGCGTCCACGATCGGGTTGGTGAAGAAGGAGCCGGCGCTCCAGGTGTCGTGATCGGCGGCGTCCAGCACCATGCCCTTGCCGCGGCGCAGCGCCAGGACGGTCTCGCGCACCTGCGCGCTCGGGGCGCGTTGGCCGATCGTGACGTCGAGCCGACGCGCCAGCTCTGCGTAGCGGATGCGCTCGCTGAGGTCCCCCTGCAGGAACTGAAACCTCACCGAGACGACGACGTAGCGCCCGGGCTCGGCCTTGAAGCGGCTGTGGCGGTAGGCGAAGTGGCAGTCGGCGTTGGGGAAGGTCTTGAACTCGCCGAGCCTGCGGTCCCAGGTGCGGACGCTCCAGATCGTCTGGCTGACCTCCTGGCCGTACGCGCCGACGTTCTGGATGGGCGTCGAGCCGACCGACCCCGGGATGCCCGACAGGGCCTCGATGCCGACCAGTTCCCGGCGGATCGTCCAGGCGACGAAGTCGTCCCAGTTCTCCCCCGCGTTGACCTCGACGAGGATGCCCCCGCACGAGACGGGGTCAGCGCCGTCGGCCACGGCGTCCGAGTCGAACTCGCAGAAGTTGCCGTCGTCCGCGCGGACGCCTCGGGTCGCGACGTGCACGACCGTCCCGTCGAAGCCGGCGTCCGCGACCAACACGTTCGAGCCCCCCGAGAGCACGAGCACCGGCTCCCCGGCGGCGTCGGCGTCCGCCACGGCCCCGACGAGCTCGTCGGTGGTGGTGGCCTCGATCCAGCGCTTCGCGGGGCCTCCGACGCGGAGCGTGGTGTGATCGGCGAGCAACTCAGGCAAGGCTGACCTCGACCTTCGCGGCGCCGAGCACCCTGGTCTCGTCGCACAGCGCGTCCAGGGCGAGCGTGACGACGTCGCCGTCCACGGCCGTCACGCGGGCGCTGACCCGCACGACGACCCCGTCGTCGGTGTCGGGCACCGGTACGGGCTTGGTGAAGCGCACGAAGTAGGAGCGGACGCGTCCGGGATCGCCGACCCAGTCGGTGACGACGCGCAGCGCGCGCCCCATGGTGAACAAGCCGTGGGCGATGACGGACTCGAGCCCGAGCTGCGCGGCCGCGCGGTCGGACCAGTGGATGGGGTGGAAGTCGCCCGAGGCCCCGGCGTAGCGCACGAGGTCCGCGCGGGTGAAGGTGAGCTCCAGCGGGGGCAGCTCGGTGCCGAACTCGACGGTGGCCCGACCCGCCACGACGACGAAGAACTCCTCCC
>JAKDIK010000237.1 GCA_030450535.1 Propionibacteriaceae bacterium | reverse complement strand
GTGAACGCCTCGTCGACGACGAAGCCACGCTGGGCGATGCGCTCGGCGGGGGCGGTGTGGGGGCTGCTCACCTTGCCCATCGTGCCATTTCGTCGTGGCCTGGTTTGGGCGGGCGGGGCGGGGGGCGACACAATGGCCCCCATGTCCTCCACCCAGCAGCGCGTGGACGCCAGCGGCGAGCCGTTGCGCCTCATGGCCGTCCATGCCCACCCCGACGACGAGTCGAGCAAGGGCGCCGCGACGGTCGCGAAATACATCGACGAGGGCGTTTCGGTCCTCGTGGTGACCTGCACCGGCGGCGAGCGCGGCGACATCCTCAACCCCAAGATGGACACCCCGGAGAACTGGGCCGCCATCGCCACCCTGCGCAACGCCGAGATGGCGCGCGCCCGCGAGATTCTGGGCATCGACCAGACGTGGCTCGGCTTCGTCGACTCGGGTCTGCCCGAGGGCGACCCACTGCCGCCGCTGCCCGACGGGTGCTTCGCGTTGGCGCCGCTGGCGGACTCGGTGGGGGCGCTGGTGCGGGTGATCCGGCAGTTCCGACCCCACGTGGTGACGACGTACGACGAGAACGGCGGCTACCCGCACCCCGACCACATCCGCACCCACGAGGTGACGATGGCCGCGGTCGAGGCGGCCGCGGATCCCGACGCGTACCCGGGCGCCGGCGTCCCGTGGGCCGTCCTCAAGGTCTATTACCACATGACGTTCCACCGCAGCCGCATGCTCGCCCTCGACGCGGCGATGCACGAGCATGGCCTGGATTCGCCGTACGCCGAGCGCCTCAAGGACTGGCCGGACGACCCCGCGCAGGCCGCCCGGTTGACCACGTTCGTGCCGTGCGCGGACTACTTCGACGTGCGCGATCAGGCGCTGCTGGCCCACGCCACGCAGATCGACCCGGACGGCTTCTGGTTCGCCGTGCCGCGACCGATCCAGCAGAAGGTGTGGCCGACCGAGGATTACCAGCTGGCCAAGTCGCGGGTGGCGACATCGCTGCCCGAGGACGACCTCTTCGCCGGGATCGAGACCCACGAGGCGGATAGGGTGGGCACGTGGTTCTACTCGATCTGACCCCGCTGGTCGGCGCTCTCCCGACGTGGACGCCGCTGGGCATCGCGGCGATCCTGATGGTCGCGCTGGTGCTGCTGTGGCTCTCCATGCGCCGGCATATTCGGATCGCCCGCCGCGACGCTCCCGATGATCACGTGGACGCCGGCACGGTGATCTCCCAGGGCCACCCGGGACCGGGGGATTCTCCCGATCGCACCGCTGAGCGTTGATCCCGTTCCCTCGGATCCAGATCTGTTCTAGAATCGCACAGACGCCGGTTGTGGGGTCGTAGTCAGATCGGGAGGCCCAGTGACCATCGGGGAGCGCATCAGCGTCGAGCGAGGCAGGGCGGGGCTGACGCAGGCTCAGTTGGCCTCCGCCGTGGGGCTCGACCGGAGCGCTCTGGCGAAGATCGAGACCGATGCGCGGCGCGTGACTGCGCTGGAGCTTGTGGCGATCGCTCGTGAACTGGGACAACGCATGGACTGGTTCGTCGCGCCGGAGCCTGAGGCGGTGATCGCCCACCGGCAACGCAACGAGTTGGGGAGCCTGGCCATCGATCGCGCGCTGGAGCGCGTCGCCCGGGACGTTGGCGTCGTCCAAGCCATGGATCCGGGGTTGGCACGCGACGTGCCGCGGCGAACGCCGCCAGCGTCCGTCCAGCAAGCCGAAGAAATGGCGGTGGAGACCCGCCGACTGCTGGGACTTTCGTCCGACGCCCCCGTGTACAACCTCTCGGATGCGGTCGCGCCGCTCGGGCTGCTGGCGTTCTCACTGCCACTCGGCGACGGTGCGGATGCTGGCTATGTGGCCCTCGAACACGGTGGGGTCGCGGTGATCAACGGCGGGCTCCGCACAGGGCGACGCAGGCTTGCGCTGGCCCATGAGTTGGGTCATCACCTCACGTCGGACGACTACGTCACCGACTGGCGTATCGCGCTGGACCAGGAGGCAAGCAGGGAATCACGCTTGGATCGATTCGGCCGGGCACTCCTCCTGCCGAAGGCTGATCTGACGGGGCGCTGGCCGTCATGGACGGAGCGCACGGATGAGGACCTGCGTGACGCGGCTGTCCGGGCGGGCAGTCACTATCGCGTGGACATGGCGACCCTCGCCGACAGGTTGCGTGAGCTGGGACTCGCCTCGCCCACGGAGGTCGCGTTCGTGCGGAGTGTGTCGACGCGCAAGGCCGATATCGTGGAGAAGAACCTGCACGTTGCCAGCGAGCTGGATCCCATCTCCCTCCCTCGGGCGTACGAGCGGGCCGTCCTCGGGCTTTACCGGGGAGAACGCATCAGTGAGTCGCGTGCACTCGACCTCCTCCAAGGTGCATACATGTCAGAGGAGTTGCCCGTTCTGCGTCCGACGCACGAGCACGAGCTGTGGAGCTTCACGACGTGACTGGGGCCGGTGGCTCCCACGTCTTCGACACCGGCCCCCTGAGCCACTTCGCCAAGGCGCAGTGGCTCGGTGTGTTGAAGCTCATCACCTCGGAAGTGCGATGTGTGGTCCCGGACACGGTGGTCGCTGAGCTGCGAGCCGGACGTGCGGAGCGCCCCTATCTGGGGAGCGTTCTCGAGGCCTCGTGGCTGGAGGTGGTGACGGTGTCCTCACCGGCAGAGCTGGACCCGTTCGCCAAGTTCCACGAACGGCTCGTGGGCTGTGATGGGCGCAACGTGGGGGAGTGCGGGGTCCTGGCCGACGATCTCCTCATCAACGACTATCGTCTTCCTTTCCAGGTAGGGGGTTTCGAGTCATGGGCGAGGGAGCAAGGTCTTGAGTAATCGGTTGTCACAGGCAACGTCGCCCTACCTCCTCCAGCACGCCCAGAACCCCGTGGACTGGTGGGAGTGGGGCGAGGAGGCGTTCGCCGAGGCCCGGCGGCGCGACGTACCGATACTGCTGTCGGTGGGCTACTCGGCCTGCCACTGGTGTCACGTGATGGCGCACGAGTCCTTCGAGGACGCCGAGGTGGCGGCCCTGGTGAACTCCTCCTTCGTGCCCGTCAAGGTCGATCGCGAGGAGCGCCCGGACGTGGATGCGGTGTACATGCGGGCTACGCAGGCGCTCACCGGCCACGGGGGCTGGCCCATGACGGTGTTCCTCACCCCCGAGGGGGAGCCGTTCTTCGCCGGCACCTACTATCCGCCCCAGCCGGCGCACGGCATGCCCTCGTTCACCCAACTCGTCACCGCCCTCGGCGAGGCGTGGCGTGACCGCCGCGACGAGGTGGCGGCGTCGGCGTCCGCCATCGTGGCCCAGCTGGCGGCGATCAACGCGCTGCCCAGCGCGTCCGAGCCGCCCGGTGTCTGGGAGCTGCTGGACGCCGTGGGCGCCGACTTCGATCTGCTGCACGGCGGCTTCGGCGGGGCGCCGAAGTTCCCGATGCCGTTGCTGGTGGATGCACTGCTCGTCAAGGGCGAGACCGGCATGCTGGACGTCGCCCACCGCACCCTGGAGGCCATGGCGCGCGGCGGCATCCACGACCAGGTGGGTGGCGGATTTCACCGCTACGCCGTCGACGCCGGGTGGGTCGTGCCGCACTTCGAGAAGATGCTGTACGACAACGCCCTCCTGCTCGGCGCGTACGCCCGCGGTTGGCGTCGGACGCCGCAGCACGAGGGGCCGCTGCGGGGCCTCCTGGAGCGGGTCGTGCGGGGCATCGTCGGCTGGCTGGAACGCGAGATGCTGCTGCCCGGCGGAGGGTTCGCTGCGAGCCTGGACGCCGACTCCGCCGACATTCGCGGCATGGCGCACGAGGGCATCTACTACGTCTGGAACCCCGAGCTCCTTGCCGACGCCCTCGGTGAGGAGGACGCCGCGTGGGCGCAGGAGGCCTTCCACGTCACGTCGGGGGGCACCTTCGAGCACGGCCTGTCGACGCTGCAGCTGCGCGGCGCGCCGGACACGGGGCGGCTCGCGTCCATCGCGGATCGGCTGCTTCAGGTGCGGCAGAACCGCTTCGCGCCGCCGCGCGACGACAAGGTGGTCGCGGCCTGGAACGGGTGGGCGATCGACGCGCTCGTCACCGCTGCGCTGATCTTCGACGAGCCGCGCTGGCTCGCGATGGCGCGCGGCGCCGCGGAGCACCTGTGGTCGGTCCACCGCACCGACGCCGGGCTGGTGCGGACGTCACTGGGTGGCGAGGCGTCGCCCACGGTCGGCTTCGCAGAGGACCACGGCGCCGTTGCGCTCGCGTTCGGACGCCTGGCTGGCGTGCTGGGGGAGTCGGTGTGGCTCGACCGGGCGATCACGGTGCTGGACGACGCCGTGGCTCTCTTCGGCGCCGACGACGGCGGCTTCTTCGACGCCGCCGCGGGCGAAGGCGAGGACGCGCTGTTCACCCGTCCGCGGGACGTGACCGACAATCCGACCCCGTCCGGCACCATGGCGCTCGTGGCGGCGCTGCGACTCGTGGGCGAGCTGGCCGCCCGCCCCGACTTCCTCACCCGCGCGGACGCCGCGGCCGCGACGACGTGGGGGAC
>JAKDIK010000236.1 GCA_030450535.1 Propionibacteriaceae bacterium | reverse complement strand
ACGCTGCCCACGATGAGGTCGAGCAGCTCGCGAGCGGGGTCGTCCGCGACCTGCAGGTCGTAGCCTGCGTCGAGGGCCAGGCGGCCGAGGGCGCTGCCCAGCTTGCCGACGCCGATGATGCCGAGTCGAGTGGTCACGGTGCCCCAACGCCCGTGCCTCCTCGATCATTCCGGAATAGTTGAAGGTTGCACTACGCTGGGGAGTCATGACCCTGGAACTCGGCATCGACCACTTCGGCGACCTCACCCACGACGCGTCCGGCCAACCCCTCAGCCACGCGCAGGTCGTGCGCAACGTGGTGGAGGAGGGCGTGCTCGCGGACGCCGTCGGCATCGACTTCATCGGGCTCGGCGAGCACCACCGCGACGACTTCGCGATCTCCTCGCCCGAGATGGTGCTGGCCGCGATCGCGGCGCGCACCGAGCGCGTCCGGCTCGGCAGCGCGGTGACCGTGCTGAGCTCGGACGACCCCGTTCGCGTGTGGGAGCGCTTCGCGACCCTGGACGCTCTCAGCGCGGGTCGCGCCGAGGTGATCCTCGGCCGGGGCTCCTTCACCGAGTCGTTCCCGCTGTTCGGCTACGAGCTGGCCGACTACGAGGACCTGTTCGAGGAGAAGCTGGGGCTGTTCGCCGCGCTGCGGGACGCCCATGAGGCCGGGCGGCCGGTGACATGGGAGGGGAAGCACACGCAGTCGCTGAGCGACGTCACCCTGTACCCCACCCTGGAGGGCGGATCGCTGCCCGCGTGGGTGGCCGTGGGCGGCAGCCCGCAGTCGGTCATCCGGGCGGCCCACCACGGCCTGCCGCTGATGCTGGCGATCATCGGCGGCCCGGCGGAGCGTTTCGCGCCCTTCGCCGACCTCTACCGGCGCGCCCTGGACGAATTCGGCAAGCCGGAGCAGCCCGTGGGCTACCACTCCTTCGGGCACATCGCCGCGACGGACGAGCAGGCGATCGAGGAGTTCTACGACGCGTGGTTCGCCTCGGTGAGCCGGATCGGCTCCGAGCGCGGCTGGAGCCGACCCACGCGGGCGTCCTTCCTGCACGAGCTGGAGCACGGCTCGATGGTGGTGGGCTCGCCGGAGACCGCGGCCCGCAGGATCGCGGCGGGCGTCAAGGCACTCGGGGCATCACGTTTCGACGTGAAGGTGAGCACCGGACCACTCCGGCACGACCGCATCATGACCAGCATCGAGCTCTACGGCCAGCATGTCGCTCCCCTGGTGCGCGACATGCTGGCCGACTGAGCGGGGCTCTCGGCGCCCCACCCCCCTCAGCCGACGCCGTGCGCGGCTGGGGACTCCAGACCCGGGCCGCTGGCGTAGTAGGCGGCATAGGCGGCCATGCCCGGGCGCGCCTCGTCGTCGAACAGCTGGCGAACGTAGCGAATCGGCCGCAGCCGCTCCCCGTTGCCGAGAAGCAACGAGGCCTCCTGTTCGGCGCGGTCCAGCTCGTCCTGATCCCACGTGCCACCGGTGCGGCGCCGGATGACCTCACCGAGATAGGCGCCCACGGCCAGCAGCCGCTCCGGATTGCGCCCCACCGCGCTGCGACGCCGCACGCGGCCGTTCCGCACCTGATCACCCAAGAAGCGATCCGCCTCGCTCAAAGTGTCCACAGTGAAATCGACGCCGTAGCCGGACGACACCATTGCGGCAAACGCCCAACCCGCGGCAACCTGGACCTCGGTCACGGTCCCTGCCATAGCGAACGCCCCCTATCTCTCGCTTAAGGCGAGCCCTGTTCCTCCATGATGCGGGGCAGGTGACCGCAACGATACACAGCCGTATGGTGATTTACTAGCTGAGATACCAAGTGAAGACTGATGATATTTCTGGCGGAGTCCCGGACACCATCCCACGCAACACCGAGGCTCGCACCGCGAGGGGCCACGGCGGTCGGTTCAGGCCGGTCTCTGGGCCAGGATGGCGCCGAGGACGTCGCCGGCACGGCGGGCGTCCTCGACCGGCACAGCGAGGTGCGTCACGGCACGCACGACGCGCGCACCGACCACCGACAGCGCCACGCCCCGCTGCGCGGCACGGTCGGCGACCTCCACGGCTGGCACGGCACCGGTGCCCACGACCACGATGTTCGTCTCCGGCGCGCTGACTCTCGCCCGGGCGTCCTCCGCCAGGTGGGCCCGCACCGCGCTGGCGAATCCGCGCGCCGCAGCGTGATCCTCGGCCAGGCGCTCCACATGGTGGTCGAGCGCGTACAGGCATGCTGCGGCCAGCAGACCGGCCTGGCGCCAGCCACCGCCGAGCCGCTTGCGCAGCACCCGGGCGGACGCCATCGCCGCGGCCGAGCCCACGAGCATCGAGCCGACGGGGGCGCCGAGCCCCTTGCTGAAGCACACGCTCACGGTGTCGAACAGGACGCCGTAGTCGGCCAGCGGCACCCCGGTCTCCACGTGGGCGTTCCACAGGCGCGCACCGTCGAGGTGGCGGGCCACGCCGGCGTCCGCGCACAGCTGGGCCACCTCACGCAGCACTGGCAGCGGCTGGATCGTGCCACCGCCGAAGTTGTGGGTGTTCTCGAGCGCGACGCAGGCGGTCGAGACCAGGTAGGGGCCGGCGTCCGGGGCGAGCAGGGCCGCCACCCCCGCGGGATCGGTGACGCCGTGCGGAGTGACCCACGTGCGCATGGTGACCCCGGTGAGCGCGCCGTGGGCACCCATCTCGGCGCGCGCGATGTGGGCGCCCGCGTCGCAGAGCACCTCCTGGCCGGGCCCCACGTGCTGGGCCACGCCGAGCACGTTGGCCAGCGAGCCCGTGGCGCAGAACAGGCCCGCCTCGTGGCCGAGCAGCGCCGCGGTGCGCGCCTCCAGCTCGGCGACCGTCGGGTCCTCGCCGTACACGTCGTCGCCGACCGCCGCGTCCGTCATGGCCGCGACCATCGCGCGGGTCGGGCGGGTGACGGTGTCGGAGCGCAGGTCGATCACAGGTCGATGGCCTCGAAGTCCTGGGCGGGGTTGTGGCCGCGGCGCGTCCGGTCCTCGTTGAGGCGTTCGGCGAGGTAGAACGCGAGTTCGAGCCCTTGGTTGCGGTTGAGCCGCGGGTCGCACGCGGACTCGTAGCGGTGGGCCAGGTCGGCCTCCGCGAGTTCGCCGACGCCGCCGACGCACTCGGTCACGTCGTTGCCGGTCAGTTCGAGGTGGACGCCGCCCGGCCACGTGCCGAGTTCGCGGTGCACGTCGAAGAACCCGTCGACCTCGTCCCAGATCACCGGGAACGCCCGCGTCTTGTACCCGTTGCCGGTCGAGAACGTGTTGCCGTGCATCGGATCGCAGACCCACGCCGGAGTCCGTCCCGTCGCCTGCACCGCCTCGATGATCCCCGGCAGGGCGTCGCGCACCTTCTTCGCACCCAGGCGCGTGATGAAGGTGAGGCGTCCGGGCTCGTTGTCCGGATCGAGCTTCTCGACCAGCGCACGGATCTCGGCCGCGGAGACCGTCGGGCCGAGCTTGACGCCGATCGGGTTGCGGAGCCGGCTCAGCAGTTCCACGTGGGCGCCGTCGATCTGGCGCGTGCGCTCCCCGATCCAGAGCATGTGGGCGCTGGTGCCGTACGGGTTGCCCGTGCGGGAGTCGATGCGCGCCAGGGCGTGCTCGTACTCCAGGAGGAGTGCTTCGTGGGAGGCGTAGTAGGTGACGACCTTGAGCGCGTCGTCGCTGACGCCGCAGGTCACCATGAAGGCCAGCGCCCGCTCGATCTCGGCCGACAGCGCCTCGTAGCGGGACTCCACCTTGGAGTTGCGGACGAAGTCGGCGTTCCAGCTGTGCACGGTGCGCAGATCGGCGAAACCGCCCTGGACGAAGGCGCGCACCAGATTGAGGGTGGCGGCGCTGAGGTTGTAGACCTCGACGAGACGGTGCGGGTCGTGGGCGCGCGCCTCGGGCGTGAACGGCAGGCGGTTGACGGCGTCCCCACGGTAGCTGGGCAGGGTGACGCCGTCGCGGGTCTCGTCGTCGTTGCTGCGCGGCTTGGCGTACTGGCCGGCGATGCGTCCGACCTTGACCACCGGCACCTGCGCGGCGTACTGCAGGACGACCGCCATGGAGAGCTGGACCCGCAGCGAGTTGCGGATGTTCACCGCCGTGACCGAGTCGAAGGTCTCGGCGCAGTCGCCCGCCTGCAGCAGGAAGGCGCGGCCGGTGGCCACGTCGGCGATTCGCGCCTTGAGGTCGTCGCATTCCCCGGCGAAGACGAGCGGTGGCCTGGTGGCGAGTTCGGCCACAGCAGCGGCCACGCCGGCGGGTTCGGGGTAGGTGGGCTGCTGGCTTGCCCCGATCGCGTGAAGGTGGCTGAGGGTCGGGATCGTCATCGGCACCCGCAAAGGATACGTGAGCGCGGGGCGTCCATCGTCGCGTGACGCCCGTGATGGACGCCCTCGCGTTCGTCCCCCACCCACGACGCTCGCGTCGGCCAACTCACCTCGGCGCGGGTCGGCGCGGTCGAAGGTCACTCGGCTGGTCGAATACCGGCCGACTCCGCTGGTCGAAGGTCGACTCCGCTGGTCGAAACGCACTTCGCTGGCGTCCCAACAC
>JAKDIK010000235.1 GCA_030450535.1 Propionibacteriaceae bacterium | reverse complement strand
AACCCCCTGACAGCAGGGATCTCGCGGCATTGATGATCACGCAGGAGTGGACCGGTCCGACGTCGCTGGGACGACCCGGTCGGGCCCGAGCGGCACCGGCAGAACCGGCAGGACTCAGAACTTGCCCTCCGCGATGAGCCGGGTGCGCTCGTTCTGGAGGGAGACATCCTTCTCGTAGGTGCGGTAGAACAGCGACCAGTAGAGGGAGTTGAGGACGTAGGGCACGCACACCCCGACCAGGATCGTGAGCGGCAGGTCTCCGATCGCCCGCGCGATGACGCCCACCAGCGGCTGGTACACCGTGTTGATGCCGCCCTGAATCAGTGAGAACAGCAGCGCAAACGACGTCGCGGACAACTGCCTGGGGCAGACGGTCGAGACCATGGGCAGGACGCAACCCGAGAAGCCGAAGGAGAAGATCAGTCCCATCAGGAACACCATTACGTAGTACAGGAGGCTGGGATCGTTCGTCACAACCTGCCCATCGCCGCGCACGATGTCGCTGTCCCACAACCGGGCCCAGTACATGGTGAGAGCGATGATGGCGGCGAACGCGACTCCGTAGATCTGGAAGAGGACGATGCGTCCCTTGTGGCCGAGCCGTCGGACGAACCAGTCACCGGTCAGGCCGCCGACCAGCGCTGAGACCGCCATGCCAATTTGCATGACGGTGTTGAGGTAGGCGGCGTTGGTGATGCCGAAACCGAAGTCTCGAGCCCAGACCTGGGCGACGAAGTTGAACAGGACCAGGGACGTCACGAGCAGCAGCATGGGAGCCATCAGGGCCAAGGTGGGGATCTTCATCACCTTCGCGGCGTCGGACCACCGGAACATGCCCGCCTCGGCCTTCACCTCCTCGCTGCCACCGGTCGTGTCGCGGTCGGGCTCCTTCACGAAGATCAGAATCAGGATGCCGGAGAGGATCGAGAGGCCGCCCATGGTCATGAACGCCCAGCGCCAGCCCTCGGGGTTGCTGCCAAACTGCCCAAGCAACGGCGTGATGATGAATCCGACGGCGGCCGAGACTCCACGCACGGTCCCGAACGCCTTCCCGCGCTCGGATCGGGAGTAGAGCGAGCCCAGCAGCCCGTTGAGGATCGGCTCCGAAGCCACCGTGCCGATCAGCGAGATCGAGTAGATGATGAGGAGGACTGGCCAGTTGGGGGCGTAGCCGGCGGCGACCGTCCAAAGGCCCCAGAGGCCTGTGACCACGAAGAGGATCCGCTTGCGGCCGAACCGGTCAGCCTGGATCGCCCACAGGGGCCCGAAGATCATGCGGGCACCGGAGCTGAGGCCGCCCAACAGACCCAGCGAGTCGTCGCCCAGACCGAAGGCGTTCATGATCTGGGGGAAGAACGTGCGGGAGACGCCGCCCTCGGAGTTGTCGATGGACTGGGACATGCCCAGGACCACCGTGCCCGCGAGCCGTCCGGGGGGTGGGACGAAATCACGTTCGTCCGCGTCGTCGTCCACGTCCACGATGCTCACGCCCTGCGGCGTGGTGGCCGCCATGTCGCCCGTCTCTGGCACTTCACTGGCACCGAAGGGGTCACCCTGGGCCCGGACCTCGCTCGGATCCCAGCCCTTCCCAAAGTTGTTGTCGGTCATGCGCTGAACCTCTCTGTTCGGGGAAGTACCTGCAGCGTCGTTGACCAGCCCGTGGCGGGTCGAGTCGCGCCCAGAGGCAGTATGGCTCCCCCGACGCCCATCGGGCTGCACCTCGACCCACGAGTTTCATCCGGTTGCCTTCCGAACATGGCAACTGGTTCGTTTCGCGGCGCCGCGTGCCGTCCGGCACACACGCACAATGGGTCCATGGCGTCCACTGCAGACCCGATCCCCCCGGTCGCCGAGGCTCCCATGGCCCCGGCGCCGCTCATCTCCGAGCTCACCCACGCGGACGCCGAGGCGTACGCCCACGCCCACCTCGTCCTGCTGGAGACGACCTACGCGCACCTGGTCGATCCGGACTTCGCGCACCTCCGTTGGGCCGAGCGCGACGAGCGGATCGCCGAGCTCCACGCGGACGTCGACGAGGCCGCGGACGCCCGCGCCGCGGGCCGGACGCCGGCGCAGCGGCACCTCGTCGCCATGAACGCCTACGGCACCATCGTCGGCGTCGCCTGCGCAGCCGCCGAGGTGGGCGAGTGGGAGCGGCCGTTTCTCGGCGACGCCTGGGTGCCGGCTGCGGTCCCCACCAACCTCGCCCACCTCTACCTCATGCCCGGCGCCCACGGCACCGGGCTGGCCCAGCGCATGCTCGACACCGCTCTCGGGGGCGCCGCCGCGTACCTGTGGGTGATGACCGACAACACCCGGGCCGTCGCCTTCTACCGCCGCAACGGCTTCACCGTCGACTACGGGCCCGTCAACTCGGGCCAGACGTGGGGTCGCAACCCGATGGTGCGGATGAGCCGTCCGGACCAGACGCCCTGAACGTCCCGGCCGGGCAGGGCACAAGGCGCAAGGCACAAGGCGCAAGGCGCAAGGCGAGGTTGTATGATGATCCCACCACTTGTATGATGCCAACAGGGGCGGCGTCCACCGCGCCGATCTCGACGACGAGGGAGTTGTCCATGGGCGACACAATCCGCCACATCGCGCTGAGCCACGTGATCCTGCCGCTGAAAACGGAGATCTCGGACGCGAAGGTGTTCACCGGACGCCAGAAGCCGATGACGCAGGTCGACTTTCTGTTCGCCGAGATCCGCACCGCCGACGGCCACACCGGCGTCGGGTTCTCCTACTCCAAGCGCGCCGGCGGACCTGCCCAGTTCGCCCACGCCGCCCAGGTCGCCGAGGGCCTCCTCGGGGAGGATCCTTCCGACATCGGCCGCCTCAACACCAAGCTCCTGTGGGCCGGGGCGTCGGTCGGGCGCTCGGGTGTCGCCACGCAGGCGCTGGCCGCCTTCGACGTCGCCTTGTGGGATCTGAAGGCCAAGCGCGCCGGGCTGCCCCTGGCCAAGCTCATCGGTCCGCACCGGGACGCCGTGAGCACCTACAACACCTCCGGCGGCTTCCTCAACACGCCGCTCGAGCAGGTCCTCGAGAACGCCACGGCGTCCGTCGAGGCCGGCATCGGCGGCATCAAGATCAAGGTGGGCCACCCCGATCGCACCGTCGACCTCACCCGCCTCACCGCCATGCGCGAGCACCTGGGCGACACCTTCCCGCTCATGGTGGACGCCAACCAGCAGTGGGATCGGGCCACCGCCATCCGGATGTGCCGCATCTTCGAGGAATTCAACCTCGTGTGGATCGAGGAGCCGCTGGACGCCTACGACCACGAGGGTCACGCCGACCTCGCCCGCGCGATCGACACCCCCATCGCCACCGGCGAGATGCTCGCGTCGGTGGCCGAGCACATCAGCCTCATCGACCACCGCTCCTGCGACTACATCCAGCCGGACGCCCCGCGCGTCGGCGGGATCACACAATTCCTCAAGATCGCCACCCTCGCCGAACAGGCGGGGCTGGCCCTGGCCCCCCACTTCGCCATGGAGATTCACTGCCACCTCGCCGCCGCCTACCCCGGGGTGGCTTGGGTGGAGCACTTCGACTGGCTCGATCCGCTGTTCAACGAGCGCATGGCGATCGCGAACGGAACCATGATCGTCTCCGAACGGCCCGGCCTCGGCGTCACCCTGTCGGATCAGCTCCGCGCCTGGACCGTCGCCACCGCCGAGTTCGGGGGCCACGCGTGAGCACCCCGTGGGGCGTCATCCCGGCCCTGGTCACGCCCCTGGATGCCGACGGCGAGCTCTTCGAGCAGGGGCTCCGGGACGTCATCGACTTCACCCTCGCGGGGGGCGTCCACGGGGTGTTCGTGCTCGGGAGCTCCGGCGAGATCTACGGCCTGTCCACCGCCCAGAAGCGCCGCGTCGTCGAGATCACGGTCGAGCACGTCGCCGGTCGCGTGCCCGTCTACGCGGGAGCGTCCGAAATCACCACTCGCGACTGCATCGCGACGGCCGCCATGGTGCGCGAGGTCGGCGGGGTGGCCGGCCTCTCGGTGCTGACCCCGTACTTCATGACGCCCACGCAGGACGAACTCGTCCAGCACTACACCGACATCGCCGCCAGCACCGACCTGCCCGTCATCCTCTACACCAACCCCGCCAAGACCCATGTCACCCTCAGCATCGACACGGTCATGACGCTGGCCGACATCGACACCATCGTCGGCATCAAGGACTCCGGCGGCGACCTGGCCTACACGGCCGAACTCATCGTCCGGCGTCCGCCGGGATTCGCCGTCATCATGGGCCGCGACACCCTCATCCTGGACGCCCTCGCCGCCGGCGCCGACGGCGCGATCGCGTCCACCGGCAACGTGGCCCCGGCGACCGTGGCCGGCATCTACGACGCCTTCGTCGCCGGCGACCTCACCCGCGCCCGAGCACTTCAGGACGCCCTCACTCCGCTGCGCAACCTCGTCGACAAGGCCACTTTCCCCGTCGTCCTCAAGGAGGGGTTGCGGCTCGCCGGCGTCGACGCCGGTGTCTGCTTCGCCCCAGCCCGCGCCCTCGACGAGCCCTGGCGCAGCGAACTCGCCCGGG
>JAKDIK010000234.1 GCA_030450535.1 Propionibacteriaceae bacterium | reverse complement strand
ACGACCCAAGGAGAAGAACACCGATGTCCGACGTCCCCGTGACCCGCAAAATCGCCCTCACCGGCGGCCTCGACTTCTGGAACACCCACCCGGTGCCTGAAGCCGACCTGCCCAAGATCCAGGTCTCCGACGGCCCGCACGGCCTACGCAAGCAGGACACCGAGGGAGCCTCCGACCACGTCGGGCTGGGCGGCTCGGCGCCCGCGACCTGCTTCCCACCGGCCGTCGGGCTGGCGTCCACCTGGAACCGGGAGCTGGTCGGCAAGGTCGGCGCCGCGCTGGGCGACGAGGCGAAGGCGCTGGGCGTCGGCGTCCTGCTCGGCCCGGGCATGAACATCAAGCGCGACCCCCGCTGCGGCCGCAATTTCGAGTACTTCAGCGAGGATCCCCACGTGGCCGGCGAGCTGGCCACGGCCTTCATCAAGGGCGTGCAGGGCCAGGGCGTCGGCACGAGCCCGAAGCACTTCGCCGCCAACAACCAGGAGACCGACCGGCTCCGGCGCGACTCGCAGGTGGACGAGCGTCCGCTGCGCGACATCTATCTGGACGCCTTCCGCAAGGTCGTCACGCAGGCGCAGCCGTGGACGATCATGTGCTCCTACAACAAGCTGAACGGCACGCAGGTGAGCAACCACCACTGGCTGCTCACCGAGGTGCTCAAGGACGAGTGGGGCTTCGAGGGCCTCGTCGTCTCCGACTGGGGTGCCGTCATCGACCGCGTGGCCGCACTCAAGGCAGGCCTCGATCTCGAGATGCCGGCCAACCCCGCGCAGGAGGCCGCGGTGGTGGCCGCCCTCGAGGCCGGCGAGATCGACGAGGCGACGATCGACGGCGCCTACGAGCGGGTGGCGCGCATCGTCCGCAAGGCGGCCGCCACCCTGGCCGACGCCCGGGACAGCTTCGATGTCGAGGGCCACCACGCCCTGGGACGCCGCGCTGCCGAGCAGGCGATCGTGCTGCTCGCCAACGACGGGTTGCTGCCGCTGGCGAAGGACGCCGACGTGGTGGTCATTGGTGAATTCGCTCGGACGCCGCGCTACCAGGGTGCCGGCTCGTCGCGGGTGAATCCGACCCGGGTGGACAACACGCTCGACCGGATCAACGAGCTGGCCGGCCACGAGGTGCCGTTCGCGCCCGGCTTCACGACTCAGCCCAAGCAGGAGCTTCCCGAGAACGCGCACGCCGAGGCGGTCGAGCTGGCCAAGGGTGCGGGCACGGTGCTGATGTTCCTCGGGCTCGGGGAGTCGCACGAGTCGGAGGGCTACGACCGCGACGACATCGACCTGCCGGCCGAGCAACTGGCGCTGCTGGAGGACGTCCTGGCGATCAACGAGAACGTGGTGGTCGTGCTCTCCAACGGCTCCTCGGTGGCGCTGCCGTTCCGCGACCGCGTCCGCGCGATCGTCGAGGGCTGGCTGCTCGGCCAGGCTGGCGGGCCCGCGCTGGCGGACGTCCTGTACGGCGAGGTGAACCCGTCGGGCAAGCTCACCGAGACGATCCCGGAGCGGCTGGAGGATGTGCCGAGCTACTTCAACTTCCCCGGCGACGTCACGGGCGTGCGCTACGGCGAGGGCCTGTTCGTGGGCTACCGGGGCTACGACAAGGCGCATCACGAGGTCGCCTACCCGTTCGGCCACGGGCTGAGCTACACGACCTTTGAGTACGCCGACGTGGCGGCGACGGCGTCCGGCAACGACGTCAGCGTGAGCGTCACGGTGACGAACACGGGCGAGCGGGAGGGCCGCGAGGTCGTCCAGGTGTATGTGTCCAAGCCGACCTCGGGGGTCGTGCGGGTGCCGCGCGAGCTCAAGGCCTTCGAGGCCGTCACGCTGGCGCCGGGGGCGTCCGAGACGCTGACGCTCGAGATCCCGGCCGACGAGCTGGCGTACTGGGAGGTCCGCGACCAGGCCTACGTGGTCGAGGGCGGCGAGTACGTCGTCGAGGTCGGCAGCTCCAGCCGCGACCTGCGCGGCTCGGCGACGGTATCGATCGACGGCAATGTTGGATTCCGTCCGCTCACGATGCACTCGACGATGGGCGAGGCGCTGGCCGTGCCGGAGTTCGCCGACAAGATGGAATCCCTCATGGGGGCGTTCGGCGGCGGTGATGACGACGAGCTCGGCGCCGACATGATGAAGATGATGGCGGACTTCCCGATCCGCGGCCTCGTCGGCTTCACGGGGCAGGACGGGTCGGCGATCCAGGCCATGCTCGACGAGGTCAACGCGGTCCGGGGCGGGGGCGCCGCCTGATGGCCGTGCTGCGGAACGACTTCATCTGGGGTGCCGCCACGGCGGCGCACCAGATCGAGGGCAACAACGTCAACGCCGACTTCTGGGTGGCCGAACACGCGGGACTGCCGCACCTGAGGGAGCCGAGCGGCGACGCGTGCGACTCCTATCACCGCTACCGTGAGGATATTCGGCTGCTCGCCGAGGCGGGGCTGAAGGCCTACCGCTTCAGCATCGAGTGGGCGCGCATCGAGCCGGAGCGCGATCAGTTCAGCCGCGCGGAGCTACTGCACTACCGGGACATGATCGACGCCTGCCACGAACACGGCGTCACGCCGGTGGTGACGCTGCACCACTTCACGAGCCCGCGTTGGTTCAGCCAGGCCGGTGGGTTCACGGGGCCGGACGCCGTCGAGCGGTTCAGCCGGTACGTCGCAGCGGTCTGCCCGATCCTGCACGACGTGGAGTGGATCGTCACCGTCAACGAGCCGAACATCCTGGCCCTGTTCAGCCGGATGACGGCGGCGCCGGACGCCAAGACCGAGGGGGAGTCCGAGGCTGCGGGGTCGGAGGCTGCGGCATCGGACGAGACGGCGACGGTCGCGATGGCGCAGATGCCCACGCCCTCGTTGGACTTCGCCGCCGCCATCGCGCAGGTGCACCGCGCGGCCGTCCAGATCCTGCGGGAACGGACGAACGCGAAGGTGGGGTGGGCGATCGCGGCGCAGGCCTTCACGCCGACGGAGGGCAACGAGGCCGTGTTCGAGGAGGTCTTCCACGCGTGGGAGGGGGCCTACTACGAGGCGTCCGAGGGGGACGATTTCGTCGGCATCCAGGCGTACACGAGCCAACCGGTGGGACCGGACGGCCCCGTGCCGCATCCGCCGAGCGACGACAACACGCTCACCGGCTGGGCCTACCGGCCGGACGCGCTGGGCCTCAACATCGCTCGGGTGTGGGAGAAGTACCGCCTGCCGATCTTCGTCACCGAGAACGGCATCGCGACCGACGACGACGCGCGGCGGATCGCCTACACCACCGGTGCGCTGCAGGGGTTGAAGGACGCCGTGGCGGCCGGCGCCGAGGTGCTGGGCTACACGCACTGGTCGCTGCTCGACAACTACGAGTGGGGCAGCTACGCGCCCACGTTCGGCCTGATCGCGGTCAACCGCAGCGGCGATTTCGAGCGGACGCCCAAACCCTCGCTGGCCTGGCTCGGCCGGGTGGCGGCGTCCCACGGGGAGAACCTGTCGTGAGCGGTTCGTTCCCGGGCTGATCCGCCCGGCGGGCGCCGGCTTCCACGGTGTTCGGCGCCCGCTGGGTGTTCGGCGCCCGTTGGGTGTCGGCCGCGGCTCAGCCGCGCAGCCTGCCCAGGGTCGCCGCCACCCGGCGCGCCCGGGTTTCGGGCTTCTTGGCGCCCTCGATGGACTCGGCCGCCTCGCGGCGGTTCGTGTAGCTCCAGGCGTCCCAGCGTTGGCGGAGGGCGGCGTCCGTCTCGAAGGCGTCGGCGAGCTCGGCCGGGATGGCGACGGTGCGCTCCGCGGTGTCCAGGGTGATGTCGAGGGGGTAGGTGCGTCCGGCCTCGACGCCGGTGAGTGCCTTGTTCGCCTTGCTGAGCCCGATGAGGTAGCACCCGCCCATGGGGGCGATCGAGGTGCGCAGGGTGGCATCGCCGACTCTCACCACCACCTTGGGGCGCTTGCCGGCGCCGAGCTCGGCGATGACTGATTCCGGCACCCGGAACCCGGTGTTGGAGGCGGTGATGGCCTCGGCGGTGAGGTCGATTCTCACGAGTTCTGCGCCTCTCGATCGGCCGCCGCCGCGCGGGCGCCGACGTCGTGGGCATGGTGGACGAGATCGTGAGCAAGGTACTGACCCAGCGTCGCCGTGGTGAAGACCGACCCGTTCGAGCGCACCCCGGGCCAGCCCCACTGGTCCCCGGTGGGTTCGGTCCAGGCCTGCTGCGCCGCGGCGGCGCGCTCCTTGACGAGGATCGCCGTCACGTGGGAGTTGGCCTGCCAGTACTCCTTCTCGACGGCCGCCACGTCCTGATCCCAGTCGTCGAAGGCGGCATCGGCCCCGCCGGCAGCCAGGATCAGCCGGAGCCGGTCGGTCATCACCTCCATGACGTCGGCGACGTGCTGGGCGTACTCGATCGTCGACCACGTGCGCGGCGCGGGGCGCACGGAGGCGTCGGGGCGCTCGACGGCGCGGATGAAGGCCTCGGCGACCTCGCCGATGATCGGGGGGATGCGATCCGGCGTCACGGCCGCCGGGTCGAAGCCGCAGTCGGGGCAGGGGGTCTCGAGCACCCACGTCCAGTCCTGCGTATCGGGGACGGTGGGCTC
>JAKDIK010000233.1 GCA_030450535.1 Propionibacteriaceae bacterium | reverse complement strand
ACCGACGTCGGCGTGGTGAACATCGACAATGGCTACGGCGCGGGCCACCTGGCCGCGCAGATTGCGGCGCCGCGGGGCTGAGGGCCAGGGTTTCCGAAGGGTTGGGGTTCTGGGGTTTGGGGTTGCCGGGATTCCGGTGTGTGCGTGCCCGGGGTGGGGATTTCGGGTTGGACAGGCCCCGCGATCGGGGAACCCAGCGAGCACAATGGCGTCGTGGTCGAGTTCGTCGTCTTCAGCCTGCCCTCGTTGATCTATCTGGCGGTGCGCCGCCGGGACGCCGAGGCCCGCGCAACCCTGGGGCTGGTGGGGACGACGGCGTCGGGGTGGCTGCTCGGGCTTGCTGTGGCCGTCGTCTCGCTGGCCCTGGGCTGGGCTGCGACGCTGCCGGTCCCGGCGGAGATCCTCCACGGGCCGGGCACGGCGGGACGCATCGTGGGTGTGGTGTCCGGCTTCATGGTGGTGTTGCGGGCGGTGGGGGAGGAGATCCTCTTCCGGGGCTTCCTGCAGGGAATCGTCGCGCGCCGCTGGGGAGCCTTTGCCGGCATCGTCGTTCAGGGCGTCGCGTTCTGGTTGCCGCACCTGATGCTGCTGACCATCACCGGGGCGCTGGTGCCCCTGGTGATCGCGCAGTTCGCGATCGGCCTGCTGTTCGGCTGGCTGCGCCACCGCACCGGCAGCATCGCGCCCGGGGCGGCCGCGCATGCGCTGGCGAACGTGATCATGGGGCTGGTCTGAGCCGCGGGGTGTCGCAGCCACCGGATGGCGTCGCTGGGTCCCGCGTCGCCGGCACTGGTTGTCCCGGGGGAGTGGGAGCCCGTCCGGAGCTGGTCCGGCCCCACCTCGTTCTCCGGGCGCCGGCGCACGGCAGGCGGTGATCGTCGGCCGAGGCCATGGCCTCAGCGTTCCACCAGACCGAGGGTGCGCAGCCCACGTTCGGTGTGCCAGCCGACGAAGGCGGCGATGAGACCGGACGCCTGACGTTGGACGCCGGCGTCCGCGGTGCGCGTGGCGACCCAGTCACCGCTGATGAGCGCCCGGAGGTAGGCCAAGCCGCCGGGGCGCAGCAGGGGCGTCCCGGGCGGGCGGCACCGCGGGCAGACCGTCCCGCCCGTCGCGGGGGAGAACGCCTCGTGCGGCCCGGCGTCCCCGCAGGACGCACACTCGCCGAGGCTCGGCGCGAAACCCGCGGTGGCGACGGCGCGGAGCAGGTAGGAGTCCATCACCATCGTCGCTGGACGCTCGCCGTCCGCCGTGCCCGCCGTCAGCGCGTGCAGGGCGCCCGCCAGCAGCCGGAACTGGGGGAGCGCGGGCTCACCCTCGATGCTGACGAGCCGGTCGGCGGTCTCGAGGAGAACTTGACCCACCGTGTAGCGCGGGTAGTCGGCGCCCAGCGGCTGCGACCACGCGTGCAGGGTCACCGCCTCGGTGATGACGTCCAGCGTCCGGCCCGTCGCGAACTGCAGGTCGACGTGGCTGAAGGGCTCCAGCCGGGCCCCGAACTTGCTCGACGTGCGCCGGACGCCGCGCGCGACCGCCCGCACCTTGCCGTGCCGACGAGAAAGCACGGTGATGATCCGGTCGGCCTCGCCCAGCTTGTGGGTGCGGAGGACGACCGCCTCGTCACGGTAGGTCGGCACCCGGCCATTGTCGCAGCGCCGCCCAACCCCTCAGGCCGTCACGCGCCAGCGCGTCGTCGAGGTGAAGGTCTCACCCGGCCGCAGGAGCGTCGACGGGTAGTCGGGGCGGTTGGCCGCATTCGGATAGTTCTGCGTCTCCAGGGCGACGCCCGCGTGGTCTACGTAGGGCCCCGCCAAACCCGCGCTGACCTCGTGCAGGCCTGCCCCGGTGAACACCTGGAGGCTGGGCTGGTCGGTCCAGATTTCCAGGCGGCGACCGGACGCCGGATCCGCCAGTTCGGCGCACGGCTCTCCATCCAGTCCCACGGCGTCCAGCACGAAGGCGTGGTCGATGCCCTCGACCGCGATGGCCTGCGGGTGGTCGGACGCCAGGGCGTCGCCCAGCCGGACGCCGGCGCGCAGGTCGAACGGCGTGCCGACGACGTCGACCGGATCCCCCTGGGGAATACCGGTGTCATCGATGAACAGCACCCTGCTCGCCCGCACCGTGAGCACCTGGTCGGCGATCGTGCCCGATCCCGCGAGGTTGACATACGGGTGCGAGCACGGCGACGCGAGCGTCGTCGCGTCGGTGGTGAGCGTGATCACGTGGGTGAGTTCGGCACCGGTCAGGGTGTAGGTGAGGCCCACCACGAGGTTGCCGGGGTGCCCACCCGTGGCGTCCGACCACGCGAGCCGGAGCGAGACGTGGTCGTCGGTGGCCTCGGTGATCGTCCACTCCTTGGTGGAGAAGCCGTGCGGACCGCCGTGCAGCGTGTTGCCCCGGTCGTTCGTGGCGATCACGTGCTCGACGCCCTCGAGGGTGAACCGGCCTCCGGCGATGCGGTTGGCGGTCGGCCCGACGAGTTCGCCGAGGTAGAACTTGCCTGCCGCCCGATCGGCGTCGCTGGCGTGCCCCAGCACGAGGTCGACGTCGCCGTCGGCGGTGTGGGCGACGACGCGGTTGAGGGCGGCCCCCAGCGCGCGTACCTCCACGGTGAGCTGGTCGCTGGTGAGCGTGTGGCGGTCCATGATGTCCTCTCCTGGTGTGCCGGGCATCCCGGCGGGTGGTTGCCCCGGGCTCAGCGGGTGCTGGCCCGGATGACGAGTTCGGGCTGAATGGTGACCTGTTCGCACGGGCCGCCCCCCACGGCGGCGAGCAGCACCGCGACGGCCCGCGCCCCCACCGGGGTGAAGGGCTGTCGGACGGTGGTGAGCGGCGGGCTGAGGTAGGCCGCTCCGAGCATGTCGTCGTAGCCAGCGACGCTGACGTCGCCCGGCACCGACACCCCGGCGGACGCCAGCGCGGACAGCAGGCCGAGCGCCATCACGTCGTTCCCGCAGAACACGGCATCCGGCAACCCCTCGGCGATGAGGCGTCGTCCGGCGGCGTGGCCGGCCTCGGCGCTCCAGTCGCCGGACAGCAGCCTGCCCGGGACCAAACCGGCATCGGTGACGGCGGCGCGCCACCCGGCGACGCGCAGATCGGCATCGACCCAGGTGGCCGGGCCGCTGAGGTGGGCGATGTCCGTGCAGCCCCGCGCCACGAGGTGAGCGACGAGGGCGCGGGCGCCGCCGGCCTGATCGATGCCGACGCGAGCCAACCCGGGCCCGGGATCGGCGTCCGCGACGACGAGCACGGGAACGCCGACCGACGCCGTGCGCGCGGCCTCGACGAGCCACGGGTAGGGGGCGATCACGGCGATGCCGTCCACGCGGTGGGCGGCGAACGAGGTCAGGATCGGTCCCACCTGCGCTTCGTCGTCATCGAGCACCCCCACCAATGCGGTGAATCCCGCGGCGCGTGCTGCCGTTTCGATGCCGGCGAGCATGGATGCCGGCCCCAGGTGCGGGAGCCCCGTGGCCAGCACGCCCAGCAGCCCGGACCGGCGCGTCACCAGGGCCCTCGCGGCCAGATTGGGTCGATAGTCGAGTTCTGCGATGGCTGCCAGCACCCGCTCTCGTGTGTGCTCGCGCACGTGCGGGGAGCCATTCAGCACCCGTGAGACCGTCTGGTGCGACACCCCGGCCACGGCGGCGACGTCGCCCATGCCCGCCGGACGCACCCGGTCGGTCGCCTTCCCGGGGCCCATCCGCCACCTCCTCGTGCCGCCCGATCGGATGGGACCTTCCCGGCCCCGTCATCGGGATGATAACCTGATGTCTGGATGTGAACGCTAACATGCTGCCGTCGAGGGCGCCGCCGCCGCGCGCAGGCGACGATGACCGAAGACCACCGACAGCCGACGACACAGACGACGAAGGAGTACGCCGTGACAGATCGGACGCCGGCCCAAGAGGCCATCACCCGAGCCGACACCTCGCTCGGCATCGAGTTCGGATCAACCCGTATCAAGGCCGTGCTCATCGGCCCCGATCATCAGCCCCTCGCGGCCGGATCGCACGAGTGGGCGTCCCGGCTCGAGAACGGCTACTGGACCTACGCGCTCGACGACGTGATCGCCGGGCTCCAGGCGGCCTATGCGGATCTGGCGGCCGCCGTCATGGACGCCCACGGCGTCCCCCTCGAACGCGTCGGTGGGGTCGGCGTCTCGGCGATGATGCACGGCTACCTGGCCTTCGACGCGGACGGCGAGCTGCTCGTGCCGTTCCGGACGTGGCAGAACACGAGCACCGGGCCGGCGTCCGAGGAACTCACCGAACGCTTCGGTCACGCGATCCCGCAGCGGTGGGGCATCGCGCACCTCTATCAGGCGCTGCTCAACGGCGAGGAGCACGTCGGCCGCATCGATCACCTCACCACGCTCGCCGGGTACGTGCACGAGCGCCTCACCGGCGAGCGGGTGCTCGGCGTCGGTGACGCGTCCGGGGTGTTCCCGATCGATCTCACCACCGGCGACTACGACGCCGCCATGCTCGCGGGGTTCGACGACCTGGTGGCCCGCTACGACGTGCCCTGGCGCCTCGCCGACCTGCTGCCGCGCATGCGGGCAGCGGGCGAGCAGGCCGGCTCCCTCACCGACGC
>JAKDIK010000232.1 GCA_030450535.1 Propionibacteriaceae bacterium | reverse complement strand
CTCGCGCGAGGTGTGGGACGCCGCCACCGCGCTGCCGCCCCCGGGGCGGGGCGCCCTCGTGGTCGCCAACCATGTCAGCTACGTCGACGTGCTGGCCGTGGGCCGCTACCTGATCTGGTCAGGCCGCTGGCCGCGCTACATGGGCAAGTCGGAGCTGTGGAAGGTGTGGCCGATCGGCTGGCTCGGACGGCGCTGCCGCCAGATCCCGATCGAGCGCAACACCGTCCGCGCCAGGGACGCGCTCGTCCACGCCCGCGCGGCGCTGGAGGCGGGGGAGTGCGTCGCCATTTACCCCGAGGGTGGTCGCACCCACGATCCCGATCTGTGGCCCCAGCGCGGACGGGTCGGGGTCGCACGGCTGGCGCTGGAGACCGGTGTGCCGGTCATTCCCGTGGCCCACTGGGGCACTCACGAGATCATGCCCGGACGCCGCCTGCGGTTCCCGCGCATCTGGCCGCGGCGTGAGATCCGGGTCATGATGGGCGATCCGGTGCCGCTGGACGACCTCGCCGGCCGCGCCGACGACCCCGCTGCCACGCGCGAGGCCACCGACCGCATCATGGCCGCCGTGACCGACCTCGTCGAGGGCCTCCGGGGCGAGCCCCGGCCGACCGACGGCATCTGGGATACCCGGGCGAAACGGCGCGTCCACACCTGATGACAAGGGGGCACGCGTCCGCCATGATGGACGCCATGGCTGATCAGTTCACCGACGAAGAGACCACCCGCATCCGCCGCGCCGTGCTCGGCGCCCTGGCCTACGTGTCGAAGGCCGACCCCGGGTTCTTCGCCTCCTTCTCCGAGAGCGCCGCGGGAGCCAAGGCCCTGTCCGAGGCGCCGCAGGACCTCCGCGAGCTCCTGATGGGCGGCTTCGTCCTGCCCGAGCGCGAGACCCCCGAGCAGTTCGACGCCACGGTGGTGGGCGACCTGCAGGAGGCCATCGCCCTCGTGGAGGCCAGGGATCCCGCCATGGCCGGCTCGCTCAAGCAGGTCGTCTCGGCCGCGGTGGAGCAGGTGGCGTCGGCGTCCAAGGGCGTGTCCGCCGAGGAGCAACGCGCTGTCGACGAGATCCGCGGCGCCCTGGCCTGATCACCCCGCCGCCGCGGGAGCCGGCCACGCCGACCCGATCGGTCGAGGCTCAGCGCTCGCGGCGGCGCAGGTAGCGCTCGAATTGGAGCGCAATCTCGTCGGCGGTGGCCTCGGCGGTGTCGTAGCGCTCCTCAAGGCCCGTCACGTACTCGCTGATGTCGGGCTCCTCGACGACGAGCTCCTTGACCCGCTCCTCCCAGACGGACGCCAGTTGCGGCAGGTCCTGGACGTCGATCGTCTCGTCGATCAGGTCCTCGACGCGCCCCAACAGGGCCAGCGTCGCCTTGGGATTCGGTGGGTCCGACACGTAGTGCGGCACGGAGGCCCACAGCGACGTGACGTCGAAGCCGGCCTCGCGGCAGGCGCCCGCGAACACGCCGACGATGCCGGTGGGTCCCTCGTAGTCGGTGCCGTCCTCCGAGACCGGTGTCGGACGCGTGTGCGGGGCGTCGGCCAGCATCGCACCCATCACGATCACGCGGTCGGGGTCGACCGAGCGCAGCAACGACACCAGTGACGCGCAGAACGCCTTCCAGCGGAAGTTCGGCTCGGGTCCGCTGATGAGCACGAGGTCCCGCTCGGCCAGGTGCCCGACGAGGACCTCCGTGGTCGCCCATTCGAGGGTGCGGTCGCCGTCCTCATCGCGCATGATCACCGGCCGGGATTCGGTGAAGTCGTAGTAGTCGTCGGGGTCGAGGGCGAACGCGAGCTCGGTGTCACAGATCTCACTCAGGTGATCCATGACGCCGGTCGCGGCGTCCCCGGCGTCGTTCCAACCGCTGAACGCGACCAGCACGACGGGGCGGCGGAGGTGACGAAGCTCGACCGGAACCATGTCCGCCACTGTAACCCCCGGCCTCCGGGCAGGCGCCGATCACCTATTCTTGCGCGGGTGATCCAAGCGCTGAGTGAGGCCCTGTCAAGCCGTGTCGTCGTCGGCGACGGGGGCATGGGCACGATGCTGCAGGCCCACGATCTCACCTTGGACGATTTCTCCGGCCTCGAGGGCTGCAACGAGATCCTCAACGTCACGCGGCCCGATGTCGTCGCGGCGATTCACGCAGCGTATTTCGACGCCGGTGCCGACTTCGTCACCGCCAACACCTTCGGGGTGAACCTCTCCGCGCTGGGGGAGTACGGCATCGTCGACCGCCTCGCCGAGCTCGCCGAGGCGGGCGCGCGCCTCGCCCGCGCGGCCGCCGCCGCCGCGTCCACCCCGGAGCGGACGCGCTGGGCCGTCGGCTCGGTCACGTGGGCTTCCGGGAACTCCGGGAGGCCTACCAGGCCCAGGTCGAGGCCATGCTCGCCGGGGGTATCGACGGCGTCCAGATCGAGACCTGCCAGGACCTGCTGCAGGCCAAGGCCGCCGTCCAGGGCGCCCACCGCGCCCAGCGGGCGTCCGGACGTGAGGTGCCCGTGCTCGTCAACGTCTCGGTCGAGACCAATGGCACCATGCTGCTCGGCTCCGAGATCGGAGCGGCGCTGGTGGCGCTGGAGCCGCTCGGCATCGACGTCATCGGCCTCAACTGCTCCACCGGCCCCGCTGAGATGAGCGAGCACCTGCGCCACCTCGCCCGCCACGCCCACATCGGCATCGGCTGCATGCCCAACGCCGGCCTGCCCGAGCTGACGGCCGACGGCGCCTTCTACCCGCTCGGGCCCGCCGACTTCACCGCCGCGCTGACCCAGTACATCGCCGAGTTCGGGCTCACCGTCGTCGGCGGCTGCTGCGGCACGACGCCCGAGCACATCCGGCAGCTCGCGGACGCGGTCGCCCGGCTGGACGCGTCCGGGCGCACCCTGCCCGCCGGACGCGGCGGCTCGGTCTCCTCGCTGTACGCGGAGGTGCCGCTGCGGCAGGACACGAGCTACCTCAGCGTCGGGGAGCGCACGAACGCCAACGGGTCGAAGGCGTTCCGCGAAGCCATGCTGGCCGGGGAGTGGGACGCGTGCGTCGACATTGCCCGCGGGCAGTCCCGCGAGGGCGCCCACCTGCTCGATCTGTGCGTCGACTACGTCGGACGCGACGGCGTCGCCGACATGCGCGAGCTGGCGTTCCGGGTGAACACGGCCGTCCCCCTGCCGGTGATGCTGGACTCCACCGAGCCGCCGGTCGTCGAGGCGGGCCTGGAGGCGATGGCGGGTCGCTGCATCATCAACTCGGTCAACTTCGAGGACGGCGACGGCGAGGGCTCCCGGTTCCGCACCGTGATGCCGATGGTCGTCGAGCACGGTGCGGCCGTCGTGGCCCTCACGATCGACGAGGAGGGCCAGGCCCGGACGGCGGAGTGGAAGGTGCGCGTCGCCGAGCGGCTCATCCGCACGCTCGTCGACGACTACGGCCTGGCGATCGCCGACATCGTGGTCGACTGCCTCACCTTCCCGATCGGCACCGGGCAGGACGAGACGCGCCGCGACGCGATCGAGACCATCGAGGCGATCCGCGAGCTGCGCCGCCGCTTCCCCGACGTGCAGACCACCCTGGGCGTCTCGAACGTGAGCTTCGGCCTCAACCCGGCGGCGCGCGCGGTGCTGAACTCGGTGTTCCTCCACGAGTGCGTGGCGGCGGGCCTGACGTCGGCGATCGTCCACCCGAGCCGCATCCTGCCCATGGCGCGCATCCCCGACGAGCAGCGCGAGGTCGCGCTCGACATGGTGTACGACCGGCGGAGTGAGGGCTACGATCCGCTCGCCCGGTTCCTGGAGCTGTTCGAGGGCGTCACAACGACGGCCACGAAGGAGGCCCGCGCCGCGGAACTGGCCGCACTGCCGCTCGGGGAACGGCTGCAGCGGCGCATCGTGGACGCCGACGACAAGGGCCTGGCCGACGACCTCGACGAGGCGCTGGCGTCCAAACCCGCCCTCGCGATCGTCAATGAGGATCTGCTGGCTGGGATGAAGACGGTCGGCGAGCTGTTCGGCTCCGGCCAGATGCAGCTGCCGTTCGTGCTCGCGTCCGCCGAGGTGATGAAGAAGTCGGTCGCGCACCTCGAGCCGCACATGGAGGCGTCCGACGAATCCGGCAAGGGGACGATCGTGCTCGCCACCGTGAAGGGCGACGTGCACGACATCGGCAAGAACCTCGTCGACATCATCCTCACCAACAACGGCTACACCGTCGTCAACCTGGGCATCAAGCAGCCGGTGGGCACGATCATCGAGGCGGTGATGGCGCACAACGCCGACGCCATCGGCATGTCGGGCCTGCTCGTGAAATCGACCGTGGTGATGAAGGACAACCTGCTCGAGCTGCAGGCGCGCGGCCTCATCGCCACGCCCGTGTTGCTGGGCGGCGCGGCGCTGACCCGGGCGTACGTGGAACAGGACCTGAACGGGCTGTTCGCCGGCGAGGTCCGCTACGCCCGCGACGCCTTCGAGGGGCTCTCCCTCATGGACGCCGTCATGGCCGTCAAGCGCGGCGAGGCCGACGCCCTCCCCGCCCCCCGGGAGCGGCGGGTGCGCGCGGCCGCGCGGGACGCCGATTCGGACGCCGCCGCCACGGCCGACACCACCCGCT
>JAKDIK010000231.1 GCA_030450535.1 Propionibacteriaceae bacterium | reverse complement strand
GGCGCCGATCACCATGGCGACCACCAGTCCCAGGTACGGGCTCGGCAGCACGAACGGCAGGACGCCGAGGGCGACCAGCCCGGCCGCCGCGATGACATGCGCGAAGACCATCGCGGCGCGGTCGCCCACCTTGTCGATGAGCGGGGGAGACACCGCGTCCGTGAGCAGCTGGACGCCGAAGTTGACGCTGACGATCAGCCCGATCGCGCCGAATCCGATGCCGAACGACTCGTGCCAGATCAGGAAGAGCAGCGGGCCGAGGTTGTTGACGATCGCCTGGGTCACGAAGCCCACGTACGAGCCGGCGAGCGTGGCGCGATGGTCGAGCCGGACGCGGCGGGTCGTGGTGGGCACGGGGTGAGGGTATCTGCTCGCGGGCCGCATGGGCAGGGCGCCGCGGATGGGCGTCCGCCATGGGGCAAGATGGCCGCGTGCTGCTGTCGATTCCCAGTCCGGACATCCGGTCGTTCCAGCTCGGACCCCTCACCATCCACATCTACGCCCTGTGCCTCATGACCGGCATGGTCGTGGCGTGGTGGCTTGGCTCGCGCCGATGGGTCGCGCGCGGCGGGCGTCCGGAGACGTTCGAGACCATCGTGCTGTGGGCGATCCCGGTGGGCATCGTGTTCGCCCGGATCTACCACGTGCTCACCCACTGGGGCGACTACTTCGGTCCCGGCCGCGACCCGCTCACCGCCCTGTACATCTGGGAGGGCGGCATCGCGATCTTCGGCTCGCTGATCGGCGGGGCGCTGGCGGCGTTCCTGGTGTGCCGGCACCTCGGCGCCCGGTACGGCGCGTTCGCGGACGCCCTCGCTCCCGGCCTGATCATCGCCCAGGCCATCGGACGCCTCGGCAACTGGTTCAACCAGGAGCTCTTCGGGGGCCCCGACGACGGTCCGCTGGGGCTGGAGATCGATCCGCAGTACCGGCCCGCGGAGTACGCCGACGTCGAGACGTTCCAGCCGACGTTCCTGTACGAGCTCACCTGGAATCTGGCCGGGGGATTGCTGCTGCTGTGGCTCGACCGGCGGTTCCGGCTCGGCTGGGGCAAGGTGTTCGCGCTCTACATGGTGATCTACGGCACGGGCCGGTTCCTCATCGAGGGCATCCGGACCGACTTCAGCTACCACCTCGGTCCGCTGCGCACCAACCAGGTGACGGCACTGCTGGTGCTGGCCGGCGGGGTGGTGCTGTTCGCCGTGCTGAACCGGCTGCGGACCGGACGCGAGCCGTGGGTCGAGCGCACGGGAGTGGGGGGCCCGGACGAGACCCCGGCGGACGCCCCGACTGCGGCAAAGTAGGTCCGTCCGACGCCTCTCGGCGCTGCTGGCTCCTCGAAGATCCCCGCCGTGGACTTGGCGCGCCTCGGCGAGGGCTGGTCTCCTCCTGGCGATGGCTGGCCTGCTCTTGGCGACGACTCTGCCCCCGCAGCCCCGGCACTTCGCTCCTCTGGCACAGCTGTGCTCCCTTGGCACAGCTGTGCTCCTCTCCCTCGGCACTTAGCTCCTCTGCCATAGCTGTGCTCCCCCTGCAGGAGGAGCACAGCTATGGCAGGGGAGCGAAGTGGATCGGGGGGCAGGCGGGGGCGTCCCGGCCGTCGAATCCGGTGAGTCGCCGGTGACGTGTGACGTTCTCGTGCGACGTTTGCCACGTCCAGAGGTGGCAAACGTCGTACGAGAACGCCGCACAGCTGTTGGCCGCGGGTTGGGCTTCGGACGCGCCGGGTTGTCGCCAACGACCGCTGTGTCGCCAGGCCAAGGACCCCGCGCGGACGCCGACCCCGGCGCGTCCGGATCGCGGACGCACGCGGTGGTTGTCGCCCGAGCGGGGGACGCCCGGTAATCTTCGGTCTGCGCACCATGCGGTGTGGCCAGGAAGGTTGTCCCGACCGGGATGGCTGCCACAGAGCCCGTTGGAGCAGGAGAACAAGTGAACACACCCACCCACAGGCCCGATGAGGGTCTGTACCGCCATGACTTCGAACACGACGCCTGTGGTGTCGCCTTCGTCGCCCGGCTGAGCGGCGAGGCGTCCCACGAGATCATCGCCCAGGGCCTGCTGGCCCTGGAGAACCTGGACCACCGCGGCGCGACCGGCGCCGACGAGGCGGCCGGGGACGGCGCCGGCATGCTGCTGCAGGTTCCTGACAGGCTCTTCCGCGAGACCGTCGACTTCGTGCTGCCGCCCGAGGGCCACTACGCCGTCGGCATGGCGTTCCTGCCCCAGGACACCGTGGAGCGCGCGACCGCCAAGCGCGCCATCGAGTACATCGCCATCGAGGAGGGCCTCCGGGTTCTCGGCTGGCGGGATGTGCCGATGAGTTCGGCCACGCTGAGCCCCGTGACGGTCGCCGTCATGCCTCACATGGAGCAGTTGTTCGTCACGGGTCAGGGCGCGGAGGGCATCGACCTCGACCGGCTCGTCTACCCGCTGCGCAAGCGGGTCCGCAACGAGGCCCGCGTCTACTTCGCCTCCCTCAGCGCCCGGACCACCGTCTACAAGGGCATGCTCACCACGCAGCAGCTCGCCGAGACGTTCCCCGACCTGCTTGATGAGCGCATGACCTCGGCGCTGGCGCTCGTGCACAGCCGCTTCTCAACGAACACCTTCCCGAGCTGGCAGCTCGCCCACCCGTATCGGATCATCGCCCACAACGGCGAGATCAACACGGTGAAGGGCAACCGCAATTGGATGCGCGCCCGCGAGGCGCTGCTCGAGACCGACCTGATCCCGGGCGACCTCGAGCGGGTCTTCCCGATCTGCTCGCCCGACTTCTCCGACTCGGCCTCCTTCGACGAGGTGCTCGAACTGCTGCACCTCGGCGGCCGATCGCTGCCCCACGCTGTGCTGATGATGATCCCGGAGGCATGGCAGAACCACGCCGAGATGGACGCCGCCCGGCGCGCGTTCTACTCCTTCCACAGCTCGGTCATGGAGCCCTGGGACGGCCCCGCGGCCGTCTGCTTCACCGACGGCTCCCTCATCGGCGCGACGCTCGACCGCAACGGCCTGCGTCCTGGCCGCTACTGGGTGACCGACGACGGGCTGGTGGTGTTCGCGTCCGAGGCCGGGGTCCTGCCCATCGCGCCCGAACGCGTCGTCGAAAAGGGACGCCTCCAGCCCGGCCGCATGCTGCTGGTCGACCTCGCCGAGCACCGGCTGATCAACGACGACGAGATCAAGGCCGGCCTGGCCGCCGAGCACCCCTACGAGGGGTGGCTGTCCGGTCGCGTGGACCTTGAGGATCTGCCCGAGCGTCAGCACGTCGTGCACAGCCACGCGTCGGTCGTCCGCCGCCAGCAGGTGTTCGGCTTCACCCACGAGGAGCTCAAGCAGATCGTGGCGCCCATGGCGCAGACGGGCGCCGAACCGATCGGGTCGATGGGCTCCGACACCCCGGTCGCCGTGCTCTCGGACCGGCCGCGGCTGCTGTTCGACTACTTCAGCCAGCTGTTCGCCCAGGTGACCAACCCCCCGCTGGACGCCATCCGCGAAGAACTCGTCACGTCGCTGGCGTCCTCGCTCGGCCCCGAGACCAACCTGCTCAGCGCCGGGCCCGAGTCCTGCCAGCAGGTCGTCGTCGGCTACCCGGTGCTCGACTCCGATGAGCTCGCCAAGCTCGTGCGCATCAACCGGGACGGCTCGATGCCCCAGCTGGACGCCCACGTCGTCCGCGGCCTCTACCGCCTGCTGGACGGCCCCCGCGAACTGGAGCGGCGCCTCGAGGAGATCTGCACCGAGGTCAGCGAGGCCATCGAGCGCGGCTCGCGCATCATCATCCTCAGCGACCGGCACGCGAACATCGACTACGCGCCGATCCCCTCGCTGCTGCTCACCGCGGCCGTCCATCACCACCTCGTCCGCGAGAAGACCCGCACGAAGGTCGGCCTCGTGGTCGAGGCGGGCGACGTCCGCGAGGTGCACCACGTCGCCCTCCTCATCGGCTACGGCGCGGCCGCGGTCAACCCGTACTTGGTGTTCGAGTCCGCCGAGGATCTGGCGCGGCGCGAGGTGATGGTCTTCGTCGATCCGGAGAAGGCGGTCAAGAACGTCCGCAAGGCGCTCGGCAAGGGCGTGTTGAAGGTCATGAGCAAGATGGGCGTCTCGACGATCGCGTCCTACACCGGCGCCCAGATCTATGAGGCGCTCGGCCTGAGCAGCGCGTTCGTGGACAAGTACTTCACCGGCACGACGAGCCGCATCGAGGGCATCGGCCTGGCCGAGATCGCCCGCGAGATCCAGGCCCGCCACGATGTGGGCTACCCGGTCGACCGGCGGACGCTTCCGCACCGCACGATCGAGGTGGGCGGGGAGTACAAGTGGCGCCGCGAGGGCCCGCCGCACCTGTTCGACCCCGAGACGGTGTTCCGGCTGCAGCACAGCACGCGGCAGAAGCGCTACGACATCTTCAAGCAGTACACGAACCGGGTGGACGACCAGTCCCGGCGCCTGATGACGCTGCGCGGCCTCCTGGAGTTCGACGACACGGTGCGCGAGCCCATCGCCATCGAGGAGGTGGAGCCGGTCAGCGAGATCGTCAAGCGGTTCTCCACGGGCGCGATGAGCTACGGCTCGATCAGCCAGGAGGCCCACGAGACGCTGGCCA
>JAKDIK010000048.1 GCA_030450535.1 Propionibacteriaceae bacterium | reverse complement strand
CGCCGATCCCGCTGCGAGTGCCGAGCCGACCACGGTCCGCCGGGTGAGCGTCGGATGGCCCGCGGGACGCGGGGCTCCTGAGCGGGCGCGGGGGGTCATGGGTTTACCCCTCTCGTCCGGTGAGTTCAACGGCCAGCCACGAGGCGGGCGGGAGCTCCACGGTGAGTCGGCCGTCGGCGAGG
Source organism: Propionibacteriaceae bacterium (assembly GCA_030450535.1). GTDB lineage: Bacteria > Actinomycetota > Actinomycetes > Propionibacteriales > Propionibacteriaceae > Propioniciclava. Next base: position 12,161 of record JAKDIK010000048.1, on the reverse strand, counting down.
GCGACCTCGTGGCCAACGGGGGCCACCCGGTCGGGATCCTCGGCGGTGTTCACGTCGGCGAGGTCGTCCGGACGCAGCAGCTGCGCGGACGCCACCGCCTCGACCGGCAGCGCCCCCAGATCGACCTCGACCGGCATCGCCTCGGTGAGTGAACGGTTGAGGGCGAGCAGGCTGCCGCGACCGGTCTCGGCGTCCCAGGTCACGACGGCGTCGACGGCCGGCACGGGCCCGAAACGCACGGTCTCGACCAGGGGCGTCTCGACGACGGCGTGGTAGGCGCGGCCCCGGGCCAGCCGGGCGGCGAGAGCGAACGGGTGGAAGGTGGTCTGCCGCCAGGCCGGCCCGCCCTTGCGGGTCATGATCGGGCCGATGACGTTGACGAGCTGGGCCTGGCAGGCGGCCTTCACGCGGTCGCAGTGGCGGAGCAACGTGATGAGCAGCCCGCCGACGGCGAGGGCGTCCGCCCCGGTGTAGACGTCCTCCAGCAGCGGGGGAGCGACCGGCCAGCCCTCGAACGACTTGGCCTGCGCCTCGTAGCTGGCGAGATGCCAGACGTTCCACTCATCGACCGACAACATGATGTCCTTGTCGGAGCGCTTCTTGGCCTTCACGTGGTCGGCGGTCGCGATCATCCCGGCGATGAACCGGTCCAGATCGACGCCCGAGGCCACCAGGGAGGCGTCGTCGGCGATGACATCGGGATCGTAGTAGCGGTGCAGCGAGATGAAATCGACGACGTCGTAGGCATGGTCGAGCACGGTGCGCTCCCAGTCGCCGAACGTCGGCATCTCCCAGGAAGCCGAGCCGCAGGCGATCAGCTCGAGGGAGGGTTCGACCATCCGCATCGCGCGTGCGGTCGAGGTGGCGAGGTAGGCGTAGTCGTCCGCGTTCTTGTGACCGACCTGCCACGGGCCGTCCATTTCGTTGCCGAGGCACCACAACGTCACCCCGTAGGGCTCCTCGTGGCCGTTGTCGCGGCGCTGCTGGGCGAGCGCGGTGGGGGCGTCCCCGTTGACGTAGTCGAGCAGGTCGACGGCGTCGCGCTCGCCGCGCGTGCCCAGGTTCACCGCGAGCATGGGCTCGACGCCCGCCTTGCGGCACCAGGCCATGAACTCGTCGGTCCCGAACGTGTTGGGCTCCAACGAGTGCCAGGCGAGCTCCAGGCGGGCGGGCCGCTGCTGGACCGGGCCGACTCCGTCCTCCCAGTCGTACGCCGAGACGAAGTTGCCCCCCGGGTAGCGGACGACCGTGACGCCCATCTCCTTGACCAGCTCGAGGACGTCGGTGCGCAGGCCGTCGGAGTCGGCGCTGGGGTGATCGGGCTCAAAGATGCCCGTGTAGACGCAGCGGCCGAGGTGTTCCACGAACGAACCGAAGATGCGGGGCGAGATGTCGCCGACGGGTCGGTCGGCATCGATCACCAGGCGGGTCTTCATCGTTGATCCTCCAGGTCCCGGGACGCCCAGGGGTGGCGCCACATCTGCGTGACCGGGGAGAACCTCCGCGTCCTTCCCGTCGTCCCGTGCTCGGCGCCAGCATCTCCCCCCACCTCACCGTTGTCAACGATCCCGGCGAACCTCACGATCCTCGCGGGCGCCGCACCCCACCCCTGGGCTGCGATCCCGATCCCGGCTGCATCGCCGCACATTGAACGGCGAAACGCCGCCGCCCCCTGGGCGACGGCGGCGCTCCAGCGTGCGGTGGGATCAGCCCTTGACGGCTCCGGCCGTCATGCCCCTCACGAGCAGATTCTGCAGCGAGAAGAACACGATCATCGGCACGACCATGGAGATGAACGCCCCCGCGGTGAGCAGCTCGGCTCCCTGACCCTGCGTGCCCAGCAGCTGCTGCAGCTGAACGATGACGGTGGTGTTGTCATTGTTCAGGAACAGCTTCGCGATGAGCAGGTCGTTCCACACCCACAGGAACTGCAGGGTGGCGAACGCGGCGATGGCCGGCATCGACATCGGCGCGACGAGCCGCCAGAAGATCTGGAAGTTCGAGCAGCCGTCGATGCGGGCGGATTCGACCACGCTGTAGGGCAGCGAGGACATGTAGTTGCGCAGCGTGTAGATGCACAAGGGCATGCCGAAGCCCGTGTGCAGCAGCCACACCGCCAGGTACTGACCCGAGATCCCGATCCCGTTGGGGCCGAGCAGGTTCAGCAGCGGCTGGAAGGCCACCTGGATCGGCACCACCATGACCGCCACGATCAGGATGAACAGCAGGTCCTTGAAGGGGAACTGCATGAACGCGAACGCGTACGCGGCGAATGCCGCGAACATGATCGGAATGATCGTGGCAGGCACGGCGACGAGGATTCCGTTGAGGAAGCCGTTGCCCATGTCCTGCATCTCGAACACCGCCCGGTAGTTCTCGAACGTCCAGGCACGGGTGGCCGGCATGAACAGCGCCTCCCACCAGCCACCCGTCAGAGCCGAATCGCGGGTCTGGAAGCTCGTCACGAGCAGGCCGAGCGTCGGAATGAACCACAGGATCGACAACAACACCATGACGACGATGGCGAAGGGGCTGCGCGCGCGCCCGTCCTTCATGCGACCGGCACTCATCGCTGGGCCTCCTGCCTGCGGAACATCCGCACCTGGTAGAACAGCACGGGGAGGATCGCGATCAGCAGCACCACGACGATCGCCGTGGCGCGCCCGGCCTGGCTGTTGGTGAACATCTCCCGGAAGAACATGTTCGCGATCACATCGGTGTTGTTCCGGCCGTTGGTGAGCACGTAGATGATGTCGAAGACCTTCATCACGAGGATCAGCACGGTGATGAACACCGTGATGATCGTGCCCATGATCTGCGGGATCACCACCTGGAAGAAGATCTGCAACTCCGACGCCCCGTCGATGCGGGCCGCCTCCAGCGTGTCCTCCGGGACGCCCTTGATCGCCGCCGACAACAGCACCATGGCGAATCCGGTCTGCAGCCAGACGAGGATGACCATGAGCAACAGCGAGTTGAGGCGTCCGGTGTCGATCGTCAGCCAGCTCTGCGGCTGGTTGCCCAGCGCCGTCCAGATGGCGTTCAGAATCGCCGGCTGCGGCTGGCCCGGAGGCTGGTAGCCGTAGACCGTCGTCGACCAGATCGCCGACGCCGCGACGAACGAGATCGCCATGGGCAGGAAGATGAAGCTCTTCGACCACTTCTCACCGCGGGAGGAGAGCCGGTCCGCCAGCACGGCGACGACGACGCCCAAGGCCACGGTGACCGCGGGCACGATGACGATCCACAGCACGTTGTTGAAGATCGCGGACCAGAACGCCGCGTTGCCGAACAGGTGGGTGTAGTTCGCCCACGGGGGGTCCATGTACGCCGTGCTGCTCGCGTTGGCGAACGAGTAGTTGATCGTCTGGATCGTCGGGTACAACAACATCACGCCGATGAGCGAGAACCCGGGCAGCAGGAACGCATACGGCATGAGGCCGTGTTCGAGCCGGCGGGGGAGCGCCTCGATCGCCTTGTTGAGGAACCAGAAGAGCAGCGCCGCGCCACCGACCCCGGCGAGGAGGCCGAGGATGCCCATGAGGATCTTGCTGTTGAAGAACCACTGCGGGTAGTACGCGAACGCCAGGAACAGGTTCGTGATGAACCAGAGCGTGAACGCGACGCCCAGCGATCCCCACACCAGCTGGACCGGCTGCAGCGCGGACTCGCGTCGATGCCGTTCGAGGCCTTCGTCGGGCGGCGACGTGCTCGCCACCTCTCCCCGGGTTGGCGGGGTTGTGCTGGTGGACATCAGCGGTCGCCCTCCGGCCACGTCGCCTCGATGTCGTCGGCCGCCTGTTGCGCCGTCTTCGCGCCGGACTGGTACGCGACCATCTCGGTCCAGAAGCTGCCCGAACCCACCTCGCGCGGCATGACGTCGGAGCCGTCGTAGCGGAAGACGTCGGCATCGATCGCCAGCTGCGCGATCTGACGCGTCGTGTCGTTCGGGTACTGCGAGCCGTCGAACGTGGTGTGCGGACTGAGCCAGCCGCCGCCGGCCGCCCAGGGGCCGCCGAACTCGGGCGAGCTGAGGAACTCCATCAGCGCCACCGTGTCGGTGTCGTAGGTGAACGCCGAGGCCAGGTCGCCGCCACCGAGGATGGGCTGGCCGTCATAGCCGCCCTCGTCCCGCGGGAACACGAAGATGCCGACCTGATCGTCCAGGTTCGCCTCGACGTCGTCGGGCAGGAAGCTGGCGATGAAGTTGCCCTGCCGCATCAGGTAGCAGCCCGGCGGGTTGTTGAACGCGGGGTTCATCGCGTCGCCGAAGGGCGTGCTGATGATGCCCTGCGCGCCACCCAGCACATTGCCGGGGGCGTTGGACAGCTCGCCGTAGCGCTCGATCGCGGCCACGACACGCTCGTCGTTGAAGGGGATGCGGCCATAAATCCAGTCGTCATAGACGTCGGGCCCCCACAGGCGCAGCATGTACTCCTCGACCCAGTCGGTGCCGACCCAGCCGGTGGATTGGTCCGAACCCCAGGCGATGCACCAGGGCGACGATCCGGTGTCGCTGCGAATCTGGTCGGCCAGCGCGTCGAGCTCATCCAGGCTCTGGGGCGCGGTGTTCCAGCCGTGCTCTTCGAAGGCGGCCTTCGGGTACCACACGATGCTCTTGACGGCCATGCGCATGGGGATGGCGTACACGCGCCCCCGGTAGCGCGAGGAGTCGAGGAATCCGGACACCAGCGAGGAGTTCAGCCCGTCGTAGTCGAGGAACTCGTCGATCGGGATGATGGCGCCGTCGGCGGCCAGGCTCAGCACGCCGCCGGGCTGGGGGAACAGGCCGACATCCGGCATGTCGCCGGACGTGGCGCGCACGCGGATCGTGTTCGTGAAGTCGCTGTCGGGGACGTAGTTGACCTGGATGCCGGTCTGTTCGGTGAACGGCGCCAGGGAGTCGTTGAACAGCTTCGCCTCGTCGCCGCCGAATGCACCCATGATCTCGACGACACCGTCGCCTTGAGCGGGCTCGCCGAGGCCGGCGGCGCCGGCGGCGCCGCGACCCGCGTTGGGATCCTGTAGGCATCCCGTCAGCAGCAGGGCCCCGGCCAGCAGCACCGCCGGCACCGTCGCCCTGCGCACCTTGTGTTGAGCCACCATCGGCTCCTCTCCGGGCCACCCTCCGGCCGCGTCCTCACTGCCGAACAGAGATCTGCCCATCGTTTGGTCGAAGCGACCCTAACATCCGGTCCCGGACTCCCGGGGCATTTCCGCGACGCGTCGCGGGCGGGCCGCTCGGCTAGCCTGAACGCCATGAGCGTGACGGAGCCGGGGTCGTCGCAGGGGCGTGTGCGCGTTGGTTCGTTCGAGCGCGAGCGCGCCCTGACCGAGCTCCGCAATGCGGCCGCCGAGGATCGCATCAGCTTCGACGAGCTGGAGGATCGCATCCCGCGCGTCGTCGGTGCCCGCACCCGAGCCGACCTCGCCGGGCCGCTCGGCGATCTGATGACGGAGACCGCCCTGGCGGCGTTCTTCGGCGAGGTCGCGCCGGCGGCGTCCGGGCCGGGCTGGCGGTGGGAGGACCCGCTCGTGCTGCGTGCCCAGAGCTGGCACGCCCTGCGGCTGCTCGGCACGTGGGACGTGCCGCCGTTCGTGGAACTGCAGTACGGCATCGGGGGCGTCCTCATCGATTTCACCCACGCCCGCGCCCTGGCGCCGCTGCTCGACGTGGTCCTCGTGGGCAGCTCGTGGGGAACCGCCGTGCTGATCGTCCCTGAGCAGTGGGGAGTCGACACCCAGGGCGTCCAAGTGGACTCCTCGGGCAGCGTGACCGCCACGGTGAGGACGAGGCCCACCGGCCCGGATGCGGCGCGCATCGTGCTGCGCGGGCGGGCCACGGGCAGCCTGACGGTCCGGACGCCGACCGGTCGCGATCTGCGCCGCGCCGAGAGGGCACTCACCACCAACCCGACGGGGGCCATCGACGAGATCCGCCGGCAGCTCACCCGGGGCCCCGCATGACCCCGATCGTCTCGCTGCTCGTCGGCGTGGTCGTCGTGTTCGCCATCACGGCCGCGACCGCCTATTTCGTCGCCCAGGAATTCGCCTATGTGGCGGTCGACCGCTCGCGCCTGGCCAGCCGGGCCTCCGATGGCGACCAGCGCGCTGCGGCCACGCTGACGATCACGCGGCGCACCTCCTTCATGCTGTCCGGCGCCCAGCTCGGCATCACCGTGACCGGACTGCTCGTCGGATACGTGGCCGAGCCCCTCATCGGTCAGGCGTTCGCCAGCCTCGTGACCGGGGGCGCCACGACGGCGATCTCGGTGACGATCGGCGGCATCGTCGCGCTGGCTTTCTCCACGCTCGTGCAGATGCTCTTCGGCGAGCTGTTCCCGAAGAACTACGCCATCGCCCGCTCGGCGGAGACCGCCGACGCGCTCACCGCGTCCACGAAGGTCTACCTGACGATTTTCGGCCCTGTCATCTGGGTGTTCGACAAGGCCGCCGAGCTGCTGCTGCGGGCGCTGCGGATCGAGCCCGTCCACGACGTGGAGGCCACGGCATCGGCGTCCGACCTCGAACGCGTCGTCGCCGCCTCGCGCGAGGCTGGCACGCTGCCGCCCACGCTGGCGGTGGTGATCGACCGCATCCTCGACTTCCCGCGCCGCGACGTCGAGCACGCGATGGTGCCCAGGCTGGCCGTGGACGCCGTGCGCGACACCCTCACGGTGGCCGAGATCCGTGCGCTGATGGCCCGGGGGCACACCCGCTACCCGGTGCTGGACGCCCACGAGCGCATCGTCGGCGTGGTTGACCTGGTGGACGTGCTGGGTCTGGCGCCCGACTCGGATGCGCCCGTCGCGAGCATCGTGCGGGAGGCCCTGATCGTGCCCGTGTTCATGTCGTTGCCCGACGCCCAGGCGGCACTGCGGGAGGCGCGCGGGGAGATCGCCTGCGTCGTGGACGAGTTCGGCAGCTTCGTCGGCATCGTCACCGTGGAGGATCTCGTCGAGGAGATCGTGGGTGACCTGTCCGACGAGCACGACCCCGTCGATCCGGACGCGGGCGCTCCGTCCGCCGCGGGGCGATGGGAGCTGCCCGGCGACCTGCACGTCGACGAGGCCGAGCGCACGGTGGGCGTCAAGCTTCCCGAGGGGGAGTACGAGACGATCGCGGGCCTGGTCATCCGGGAGTTCGGCGACCTGCCCGCGGCCGGGGACGCCGTCGATCTGCATCTCGCGCCGAGCCCGGCTCAGCTCGCGCTCGATCCCGACACCCCGCCGAGGCAGGTCCGGATCGAGGTGCTGGAGGTGGCGCGCCACGTGCCCGCCCGCGTCCTGGTCACACTGCCGGGCGAGCCGGGCGAGCCGGGCGGCGACGAGCGGGGGCACCGATGACCCCCCTCGAGACGGGCGCACCCGCCTGGCAGATCGTGATCTGGACGCTCGTCATCATCGTCGCGTCCGCGTTCTTCGTCGCCACCGAGTTCGCCCTGATGGCCGCCAAGCACCACCGGCTCGAGGAGCGCGCCGGAACCCCCGCGGGCCGGGCGGCCCTGAAGAACTCCTCGGAGCTGACCCTGTTGCTGGCCGGATCGCAGCTGGGCATCACCGTCTGCACGCTGGCGTTGGGGGCCGTCACGAAGCCGGCCGTCCACCACTGGCTGATGGGGCCGCTGGAGGCGCTCGGCCTGCCGCTGGTGGTGGCCGACGTGGTCGCGTTCGTGCTGGCGCTGGTGATCGTGACGTTCCTGCACCTGGTGGTCGGCGAGATGGCGCCCAAGTCGTGGGCGATCGCGCACCCGGAGGACTCCTCGGTGCTGCTGGCGCTGCCCATGCGGGCCTTCATGGCGGTCGTCCGCCCGCTGCTGATCGGCATGAACGCCGCCGCCAACGCTCTGGTGCGCAGGGCCGGCGTCGAACCGGTCGACGAGCTCTCCAGCGGGCAGGACGTCGCCGGGCTGCGCGAGCTGGTCGAGCACTCCGCGAACGTCGGGGCGCTGGACGTCCGCTACCGGGGCTCGCTGACCACCGTGCTGCGCCTGCGCGACCAGACGGTACGCGAGATGCTGCCGGCAGAGCGCAGCTTCACGGCGGTGGACGCCGGAGCCACGGCCGGCGACGTCCAGGCGGCCACGCGCAGGACCGGGCACCTGCGCGTCCTCGTGCGGGACGCCGGCCGTACCGCTGGCGTCGTCCACGTGCGCGACACCCTCGCGGTGCCGAACGCCACCCCCGCGCTCGACCTGGCGCGGAAGCCGGTCGTCGTCGACATCGCCGACAACCTCACCGGCGTGCTGGCGGCGCTGCGTCGGGGCCGCACGCAGCTCGCAGTGGTGATGGACTCCGGCGCCGAGGTGGGCGTCCTGACGCTGGACGACATCCTCCCCGGCGTCATGCCCTCGGCCATGGTCGAGAGCGGCCTGCCCGAGGAACCGGGCCCCTGAGGCGGCTCACCCGTGGACGCGCCGGCCCCCGGCGGCGCAGGTGTGTGTAGCATGACGCCATGGCATGGGCGAACCTGCTTCTTGGTCGCCGCAGCGAGGCCTAGTCCTCCGCCCGACGTGGGCGTGTGAGGCGTCAGGCTTCCTCGTTGCGGAGTTTCTCCACGCGCCTGGCAGACCCCCACCCACCGAAGGAAGAACCATGACCACCATCTCGTACGGCACCGTCGCCCAGAACGGCAACCCGGTGCAGCAGCCCAGCGGCATGCCGTTCCACAGGTACTCCGCGTTCGAGCCCGTCGACGTCCCCGATCGCACGTGGCCGACGAAGAAGATCACCCATGCGCCGCGGTGGCTCTCCACCGATCTGCGCGACGGCAACCAGGCGCTCATCGACCCGATGACGCCGACGCGCAAGATGAAGATGTTCGACCTCCTCGTCAAGCTGGGCTACAAGGAGATCGAGGTCGGGTTCCCGTCGGCGTCCGCCACGGACTTCGATTTCGTCCGCAAACTCATCGAGGGCGACCACATTCCCGATGACGTACAGATCTCCGTGCTGACCCAGGCGCGGGAGGATCTCATCGCGCGCACCGCGGAGTCGCTGGTCGGCGTCCGCCGGGCCAACATCCACCTGTACAACGCGACCGCCGAGCTGTTCCGGCGCGTCGTGTTCGGCATCGACGAGGCCCAGTGCATCGCGATGGCGACCCGCGGCACCGAGCTGGTCATGAAGTACGCCGAACAGCACCTCGGCGACGTGGAGTTCGGCTATCAGTACAGCCCCGAGATCTTCACCCAGACGCCGACGGAGTTCGCCGTCGAGATCTGCAACCGCGTCGCGGACGTGTGGCAGCCGGACGCCGGCCGCGAGATCATCTTCAACCTGCCCGCCACGGTGGAGATGAGCACGCCGAACACCTACGCCGACCAGATCGAGTTCTTCGGCCGCCACATCCGCAACCGCGACAACGTCTGCGTCAGCCTGCACCCCCACAACGACCGCGGGACGGCCGTGGCCGCCACCGAGCTGGCCCTGATGGCCGGCGCCGACCGCGTCGAGGGCTGCCTGTTCGGCCACGGCGAGCGCACCGGCAACGTCGACCTGGTCACGCTGGCGATGAACCTGTTCACCCAGGGCATCGATCCGCAGGTCGACTTCTCCGACATCGACGAGGTGCGCCGCACCGTGGAGTACTGCACCGGCATCGCGGTGCACCCGCGCCATCCGTACGCGGGTGATCTCGTCTACACGGCGTTCTCCGGGTCGCACCAGGACGCGATCAAGAAGGGGCTGGAGGCGCTGACGAAGACGGCGGCGGCGTCCGGCCAGTCGATCCACGAGGTGGCGTGGGAGGCGCCGTACCTGCCGGTGGATCCGCACGACGTGGGCCGCACGTACGAGGCGGTCATCCGCGTGAACAGCCAGTCGGGCAAGGGCGGCATGGCCTACATCATGAAGAACGACCACCACCTGGATCTGCCGCGCCGCCTGCAGATCGAGTTCAGCCGCGTCGTCCAGCAGCACACCGACTCGCTCGGGGGCGAGGTCAACGCCGCGCAGATGTGGGAGATCTTCGAGCGCGAATACCTCGGCCGGCACGTGCCGCTGAAGCTGCTGCAGTACCGCTCGGTGTCGGAGGAGGCCGTCTACACCGTCGACGCCGCCATCGCCGTCCACGGCCACGAGAAGCAAATCGGCGGCGAGGGCAACGGACCGCTGTCGGCGTTCGTGGACGGCCTCGCCATGGCCGGCTACCCCGTGCGCGTCCTCGACTACACCGAGCACGCGCTGAGCGCGGGCGGGGACGCCCTGGCCGTGGCCTACGTGGAGTGCGAGGTCGGCAGCGAGGACGACGCCCGCGTCGTGTGGGGCGTGGGTCGGCACAGCTCGATCGTCACGGCGTCCATGCACGCCGTGCTGAGCGCCATCAACCGCCACCACCGCGAGGCCTGAGTCCCCGGAGCGCTGTCCACCGACGGCCGGCCCGCGTCCAGGGACGCCGGGTCGGCCGTCTTGGCTGGTGGCCCGGGGCGGACGCCCGGGGTGGGCGTCCCTAGACTGCCGGAGGCGGTGCGCCCGCCGTCCGATCGTCAACGAGGGGGTCCCATGGAACTCAGCCAGACACTGCAGGACGAGTTCGACATCGTCGTGCGCCGCAACCCCGGGGAGGTGGAGTTCCACCAGGCCGTGCGCGAGGTGCTCGAGTCGCTCAGCCCCGTCATGGAACGCCGGCCGGAGTTCGTGGAGATGGGCATCATTCCGCGCATCTGCGAGCCGAACCGCCAGATCATCTTCAAGGTCAATTGGCAAGACGACGCCGGCCGCGTCCACACGAACCGCGGCTTCCGCGTCCAATTCAACTCGGCGCTGGGGCCGTACAAGGGTGGCCTGCGGTTCCACCCGAGCGTGTACCTCGGCATCATCAAGTTCCTGGGCTTCGAGCAGATCTTCAAGAACGCGCTCACCGGGCTGCCCATCGGCGGCGGCAAGGGCGGGGCGGACTTCGACCCCAAGGGCAAGTCGGACAACGAAATCATGCGCTTTTGCCAGTCGTTCATGACGGAGCTGAGCGGCCACATCGGAGCCGACATCGACGTGCCCGCCGGCGACATCGGCGTGGGCGGCCGCGAGATCGGCTACCTGTTCGGGCAGTACAAGAAGCTGACGGGCCGCTACGAGTCCGGCGTCATCACCGGCAAGGGTGTCACGTGGGGCGGCTCGCGCGCCCGCATCGAGGCCACCGGCTACGGCACGGTCTTCTTCGCCGACGAGATGTTGAAGCTCTCGAACGAGAGCTTCGACGGCAAGAAGGTCGTCGTGTCCGGATCGGGCAACGTGGCGATCTATGCGCTGGAGAAGCTCGAACAGCTCGGCGGCACCGTGGTCGCCATGTCGGACTCGGGCGGCTACGTCGTCGATGAGGGCGGCATCGACCTGGCACAGATGCAGGAGCTCAAGGAGGTCCGGCGCGGCCGCATCAGCGAGTACGCGGACGCCAACTCCTCGGCCCGGTTCGTCTCGAGCGGCTCGATCTGGGATGTCCCCTGCGACATCGCCCTGCCCTGCGCCACGCAGAACGAGCTGGACGAGGGTGCCGCAAAGTCGCTCATCGACCACGGCTGCACGCTCGTCGCCGAGGGCGCCAACATGCCCTGCACGCCGGAGGCCACGCGAGCGCTGACGAAGGCCGGCGTCCGGTTCGCGCCCGGCAAGGCGGCCAACGCCGGCGGCGTGGCCACCTCGGCGCTGGAGATGCAGCAGAACGCGTCGCGCGACTCGTGGTCGTTCGAGTACACCGAGGAGCGCCTCCAGGAGATCATGGTGGGCATTCACCGGCGCTGCTACGAGACCGCCGAGGAATACGGTGCTCCCGGCGACTACGTGCTCGGCGCCAACGTCGCCGGCTTCCTCCGGGTCGCCGACGCCATGATGGCCTTCGGCGTCATCTGATCCGCAGGCCGCGGGTCGTCACGGCGACGCGACGACCCGCGCGCACCGGACGCGCTGGCTGACGATGTCGCTGGCGAGTTCCAGATCGTCGAAGTGCGCCACGTGCACCACGTCGACGAGGTGGGCGGGGGCGTCCCGAACGAGTTCGAGGATCCGGTTCGGCCGGCCCACGGCCAGCTGCGGCTGGAACGTCACGCCGGGGCGCTCGTCGAAGACCGCGGCGTAGAAGATGCCGGTCTCGACGAGGTCCTGGAAGAAGTGGCTGCCGTAGCTGAGCTCGGGCCGGAACCCGGCCTCGGCGTACGTCGTCTCGAC
>JAKDIK010000230.1 GCA_030450535.1 Propionibacteriaceae bacterium | reverse complement strand
TCCAGAACTGGTCGAACAACGTGTACAACCTGGTCACCAAGCGCGCCACCTGCGACGAGGGGGCGACGATGGAGTGGGTCGACGGCAACATCGGCTCCAAGGTGACCATGAAGTACCCGGCGGTCTGGCTGCTCGGCGAGCACGCCAAGGGGGAGACGCTGTCGATCGCGTTCGCCGGCGAGGATCAGCACCAGGACACCGGCTCGAAGATGGTGCACGCCGCGCCGCACACGTCGAGTTCGATCATCTCCAAGTCCGTCGCCCGCGCCGGGGGACGCGCGTCCTACCGCGGCCTCGTCGAGGTGCAGCCGCAGGCCCATCACAGCGCCTCGTCCGTGAAGTGCGACGCCCTGCTCGTCGACACCGTGAGCCGCTCGGACACCTACCCGTACGTCGACGTCCAGGTCGACGACGTGTCGATGGCCCACGAGGCCACGGTGTCGAAGGTGAGCGACGACCAGCTGTTCTACCTGATGCAGCGCGGCATGGAGGAGGACGAGGCCATGGCGATGATCGTGCGCGGCTTCGTCGAGCCGATCGCCCGGGAGTTGCCTATGGAGTACGCGCTCGAGCTGAACCGCCTGATCGAACTGCAGATGGAAGGAGCCGTGGGCTGACGCCCGCGGGGAGGACAACACACGTGACCATCACCGACGTTCCCAACGTTTCCGCTGCCCTGGAGCGGCTCGAGTCGCACCTGCACCCGACGCCCTCGTGGGCGCTCGAGGACCATCCGATGCCCACCGGCCGCGAGGAGACCTGGCGGTTCACCCCGGTCCGGCGCTTCCAGCCGCTGTTGGACGTCGTCGCCGACCTCGGCACGCTCGATTGGGACGCCTCCTTCAGCGACCCTGTTGTCGTCACCGACCTCACGGTGGACGAGGCGCGCGCCCTGGCCGTCGAGGCGCCCATCGACCGGATCGCGGCGCTGGCGTCCGAGCAGACGATCCACCGCACGCACATCCAGATCCCGGCGGACGCCGACGTGGCCGAGCCCGTGACGTTCGTGGCCAAGGGCCAGGGCGGACACGCGCGCGACGCGTATGTCCTGTCCGTCGGGGCCAATGCGCGGGCGACCGTGGTCGTCCGGTTCCAGGGTGAGGCGTTCTACGCCGAGAAGCTGGACGTCCTCGTCGGCGACGGCGCGACGCTCAACCTCATCACCATCCAGGAATGGGATGCCGGCACCGTGCACGGCGGCCAGCGCTCCATCCTCGTGGGGCGCGACGCCACCGTGAAGTCGGTGACGGTCTCCCTCGGTGGCGACATCCGGCTGCAGGAGGACTCGCGCTTCGCCGGCCCGGGTGGCTCGCTGGAGCAGTTCGGCCTCTACTTCGCCGACGCCGGTCAGCACATCGAGCACCGCCTCTTCGTGGACCACAACGCTCCCCACACCAAGAGCAACGTCGACTACCGCGGTGCACTGCAGGGGCAGGACGCCCACTCGGTCTGGGTCGGTGACGTGCTGATCCGCAAGGTCGCCGAGGGCATCGAGACCTACGAGTCGAACAAGAACCTGGTCCTCACCGAGGGGGCACGCGCCGACTCCGTGCCGAACCTCGAGATCGAGACCGGCGAGATCGCGGGTGCCGGCCACAGCTCCACCACCGGACGCTTCGACGACGAGCACCTGTTCTACCTGACCAGCCGCGGCATCGACCCGGTCGAGGCCAAGCGCCTGGTGGTCATGGGGTTCTTCGTCGACATCATCCGCCGCGTCGGCGTCCCCGCCATCGAGGAGCGGCTGCTCGCCGAGGTCGAGCGCGAGCTGGCCGTCACGGTGGGCGCCCGATGACCTGGCAGGTTGCCTGCGCCGCGTCCGAGTTGGACGCCGACACCCCGCTGAGCGTCGAGGTCGGCGACACCCTCGTCGCGCTCGTGCGCACCGAGGGTGAGGTGTTCGCGATCCGTGACGAGTGCAGCCACGGCCGCGTCATGCTCAGCCTCGGCGAGGTGGACGGCTGCACCCTGGAGTGCTTCGCGCACGGCAGCCGCTTCGACCTGCGCACCGGCGAGGCCCTCGACCTGCCGGCGACCCAACCCGTCCCGGTCTTTCCCGTCCGTCTCGACGGCGACGACGTCCTCGTCGACCTCGACAACCCGATCCACTGAAACAGGAGTTCCGCAGCCATGTCCCTCGTCATCAACGACCTGCACGTCGACGTCCTCACCGAGGACGGACCCAAGCAGATCCTCAAGGGCGTCAACCTCACCATCAACCCGGGCGAGGTCCACGCCATCATGGGCCCCAACGGCTCGGGCAAGTCGACGCTGGCCTACAGCCTCGCCGGCCACCCGAAGTACCAGATCACCTCGGGTTCGGCGACCCTCGACGGCACGGAGCTCACCGAGCTCAGCGTCGACGAGCGCGCCCGCGCGGGCCTGTTCCTCGCGATGCAGTACCCCGTCGAGGTGCCGGGGGTCTCCGTGGCGAACTTCCTGCGCACCGCCAAGACGGCGATCGACGGTGAGGCACCCAAGGTCCGCACGTGGGTCAAGGAGGTCAACCAGGCGATGGACGACCTCGGCCTCGACTCGTCCTTCTCGGGCCGCTCCCTCAACGAGGGTTTCTCCGGCGGGGAGAAGAAGCGCGCCGAGATCGTCCAACTGCAGCTGCTGAACCCGACGTACGCGATCCTCGACGAGACCGACTCGGGCCTCGACATCGACGCCCTGCGGGTCGTCGCCGATGGCGTCAACCGCTACACGTCCCAGGGTGACCGTGGCGTCCTGCTGATCACGCACTACACGCGCATCCTGAACTACATCAAGCCCGACTTCGTCCACGTGTACGTGGACGGCCGCGTCATCACCGAGGGCGGCCCCGAGCTGGCGGCCAAGCTCGAGGAGACGGGCTACGACGCGTACATCGCGCAGGCACGGGCGAATGCCTGATTCTTCCCTCGCGGTTCCTCCCTTTTCCCTCGCGGAGGAGGTGCGCCCCGACTTCCCGGTGCTCGGCCGAGCGGTCGGCGGAGTGCCGCTGGCGTACCTCGACTCGGCGAACACCTCGCAGAAGCCGCAGTCGGTGATCGACGCGATGAGCGAGTTCACCGCCCACCACAACGCCAACGTCGCCCGGGCCATGCACACCCTGGGTGGCGAGGCGACGGCGGCCTTCGAGGGCGGACGCGCGAAGGTGGCCGACTTCGTCGGGGCGCGGGCCGAGGAGATCGTTTTCACCAAGAACGCCTCCGAGGCCCTCAACCTCGCGGCGCACACGCTCGGGCAGCACCTGAAGCTCACCGAGGGCGACGAGGTCGTCATCTCGGTGGCCGAGCACCACTCCAACATCGTGCCGTGGCAGTTGCTGTGCGAGCGGACGGGCGCGAGGTTGCGGTGGTTCGACATCACCGACGACGGACGCCTCGACCTGGAGAAGGCGGCCGAGGACTCCCTCATCAACGAGCGGACGCGCATCGTCTCGGTCGCGTGGGTGAGCAACGTGCTCGGGACCGTGGTGCCGGTGCAGCAGATCGCCGCCGCGGCCGCCGCGGTGGGTGCGCTCACGGTGCTGGACGCCTCGCAGGCCGTGCCGCAGCTCGGCGTCGACGTGACGGCGTCCGGGGCCGATCTGGTCGCGTTCACCGGTCACAAGCTGCTGGGTCCGACCGGCATCGGCGTCCTGTGGGGCCGCTACGACCTGCTCGCCTCGCTGCCGCCGTTCCTCGGCGGGGGCGAGATGATCGAGGTCGTCACCATGGAGGGCTCCACCTACGCGCCGCCGCCGGCGCGCTTCGAGGCGGGAACGCCGCCGATCATCCAGGCCGTGGGGCTCGGGGCGGCGATCGATTACCTGGCGGGCGTCGGCATGGACCGCGTCCACGCCCACGAGGGGGCCATCACCGGCTACGCGCTGGAACGGCTCGGGGGCGTCGAGGGGCTGCGCATCCTCGGCCCGGTCGAGAACGTCGACCGCGGGGGAGCGATCTCGTTCACCCTGGCCACGCCCGACGGCACCGACGTGCACCCGCACGACCTGATGCAGTTCCTGGACGCCCGCGGCATCGCCGTGCGCGGCGGCCACCACTGTGCACGGCCGCTGCACCGCCGACTGGGGCTGGTGGCGTCCACCCGGGCGTCGGCCTACCTCTACACCACGCCGGCCGAGATCGACCGCCTCGCCGACGCCCTCGATTACACGCGCGACTTCTTCTCCGGAGGCATCCGATGAGCGTCGAACAGATGTACCAGGAAATCATCCTCGACCACTACCGGGCCAAGCACCATGCGGGCCTGCGCGAGCCCTACGAGGCGCAGGTGAGCCACGTCAACCCGAGCTGCGGCGACGAGGTCATGCTGCGCGTCCACCTCGTCGGCGACACCGTCGCCGACGTCAGCTACGACGCCGTCGGCTGCTCGATATCGCAGGCCGCCACCTCGGTGATGACCGACCTTGTCATCGGGCGGAGCGTGGACGAGGCCATGACGATCGCCGGGGCGTTCTCTCAGATGATGCACGGCCAGGGCAAGATCGCCGGCGACGAGGACGTCCTGGAGGACGGCATCGCCTTCGCCGGGGTCGCCCAGTTCCCCGCGCGCGTGAAGTGCGCGCTGCTCGGCTGGTCGGCCTGGAAGGACGCCACGGCCCAAGCACTCGCCGCCGGGCCCGCCCCCACCACACCCGCGAT
>JAKDIK010000047.1 GCA_030450535.1 Propionibacteriaceae bacterium | reverse complement strand
CCGTACCGGATCGGGCGGTCACCGAGGACGTGTCGGTGCCGCGCTGCGCTACGGCCGGCGCCACGTTCGAGCACGCGCGCGCGGGCGCCGGCGCCCACGCTGTCGTGCGGCGGTCGGGGCCGCCCCCGGGACCCACGGGCGCGGTCGAACGGGACGGGCGCGGCCGGCCACGGACCTCCTCGCGGGCCACCCCGAAGGCGTCGCCACGGATTTCTTCACGGGCGCCACCGATGCCGGGGCGGACCTCCGCGCGGTCAAGCAGCTGTGCGGTCATCTCGACTTCCTCTCCCTCTGCCGATCGAACGTCTGTTCGAACAGTATGAACCGAACCTCTGGCCGATTGCAAGCGTCATTCGGACGTTCGTTCGAGGGCGCCGCTCGGCCAGGACAAGAGTCCATCACCCGCCTCCGACAGTTTTCGACCGACCTGCGCGACACGTCGAACAGTTGTTTGAATGTGCCCCGCGGCGGCGATAGTTTGACCCCATGGCGACACCGAAGAAACCCAACCCGAACCCGTCCGGCCGCGGGCGCCCCCGCAAGCCCATCCCCAAGCAGACCCACCGCGGCCGTCCCAGCGACGCCGACCTCGAGCAGATCGGCAAGATCCGTCCGCTGCCCGACAGTCCGTCGGACAGCCACGGCCTCACCATCCGCCAGCGGATGATCCTGCACAACATCCGCGAAACGGTGGAGGCCCGCGGCTTCCCCCCCACCATCCGTGAGATCGGCGACGCCGTGGGGCTGGCGTCCCCGAGCAGCGTCACGCACCAGCTCAAGACGCTGGAGTCCAAGGGGTTTCTCGTCCGCGACCCCAAAAGGCCGCGTGCGCTGATGGTGCGGCTCCCGGAGCAGGAGGTCGACCTCTCCCCGATCCCAAGCGACGTCGAGGTGCACACCTCCCGCGCGGTGGACGTGCCCCTGCTGGGACGCATCGCCGCGGGCGGCCCGATCCTGGCCGAGGAGCGCGTCGAGGAGGTGCTCCCGCTCCCGCGCGATCTGGTGGGCGAGGGGCGGCTGTTCCTGCTGCAGGTCAAGGGCGAGTCCATGATCGACGCGGCCATCTGCGACGGCGACTACGTGGTCGTCCGCCAGCAGCCCGACGCGAACAACGGCGAGATCGTGGCCGCGCTGATCGACGGTGAGGCGACCGTGAAGACGTTCAAGCGCACGCCCGGGCAGGTGTGGCTGATGCCGCACAACGAGGCCTACTCCCCCATCGACGGGAACGAGGCCACCATCCTCGGCAAGGTCACTGCGGTTCTCCGGCGGATCTGAGTCGTCCGACCCCGGGTGGAGCGGTGCCGCCCGCGGACGTTGCCGGGTCGATCCCGGCGGGCGATGCCCGCCCGACACTCCGCTCGTTACGTTCGGCTCATCCCGAGCGCCACGAACAGGAGTCCGCATGTCCCCCGTCGCCACGACACCGGCCGTTCGCACCGAGGGCCTCACCAAAACCTACGGGTCCGGTGAGGCCCTCGTCCGTGCCCTGGACGACGTCACCGTCTCCATGGCCGCCGGCGAACTTACCGCCATCATGGGACCCTCGGGCTCCGGCAAGTCCACCCTGATGCATCTGGCCGCCGGGCTGGACGCAGCCACCACCGGACGCTCCTGGATCGCGGACGCCGAGATCACGGCCCTGTCCGACCGCGCGCTCACCCTGATCCGCCGCGAGCGCGTCGGGTTCATCTTCCAGGCGTTCAACCTGCTGCCCACTCTGGACGCCCGCGCCAACATCTGTTTGCCGCTGAAGTTGGCCGGACGCGCGGTGGACGCCGACTGGTTCGATCACGTCGTCGACGTCCTCGGCCTGGCGACACGCCTCACCCATCGGCCCGGCGAGCTCTCCGGCGGACAACAGCAGCGGGTCGCGGCCGCGAGAGCGCTGATCACCCGGCCGACCGTCATCTTCGCCGACGAGCCCACCGGCGCCCTCGACTCGGCGGCGTCCGAGCAGCTGATGGGGTTCCTGCGCTGCAGCGTGGACGACCTCGGGCAGACGATCGTGATGGTCACCCATGAGCCGGCCGCCGCCGCGTGGGCCGACCGCGTGCTGCGGCTGGCCGACGGGCGCGTCGTGGCCGACGAGCGGCGGTGAGGACGGTGCTGCTCGGCGCTCCCCGACGTCTGTTGTCCACAGCGCTGGCCATCGTGCTGGGCGTGGCCTTCGTCACCACCACCCTGCTCGTGACCACGTCGTTGGACGCGTCCATCCGGCAGTCCGTCGCCGGTTCGATCCGGGACGCCCGCGTGGTCGTCTCGCAGGAGGGGAACGGAGCGCCCCTGCGTCGCGACCGCGAACCGCTCACCGATGCCACCGTCACCGAGCTGGCCGCGCTGCCGGGCGTGTCCGCCGTCCGCGCCGTGGCGCGGGCCTACCTGACGCTGCAACTGCCCGGGCGGCAGAGCCCGGTGATCGGGATGGGTGCGCCCGACCTCACCGAGCTCACCCGTCTCACGAAGGGACGCCTGCCGCACGTGCCCGGGGAGGTGGCCATCAACACCGCGCTCGCCACCGTGCACGACACCGGGGTCGGCGACACGCTCAGCCTGCTCACGGCCGAGGGCACCGAACACGTCCGAATCGTCGGTGTCGTCGAGGCCGGGGCCGACACGACCGACAGCCCCCGCGAACCCCTTCTGCTCGCCTCCGCCACCGATCTGGGGCGGTGGACCGGCCAGCCCGGGTATGAGTACCTCTACGTCAGCGGCGACGGCGATCCGGAGGCCCTGGCGGCCCAGGTGGCGTCCAGTGGCGTGCTGGACGCCTCCTCACACGTTCGTACGGCCGAGGAGGAGACCACCGAACGACTGCGGCAGTTCACCCGCGGCACGGAACAGTTGGCGCTCATGCTGCTGGCGTTCGGTGGCGTGGCGCTGGCGACCGCCGCCATGGTCATCACGAACACCTTCACGATTCTCACCGCGCAGCGCACCCGGCAGCTCGCCCTGCTGCGCACGGTGGGCGCGACCCGCGCTCAGATCTTCGGCCACGTGCTGGCCGAGGCGGCGCTGCTGGCGCTCGTGGCGTCCGCGGCGGGGGTCGGCTTCGGGATCGGTCTCGGAGCCCTCGGGGTGAGGTTGGCCTCCGGGGCCACGGTGTTCGATCTCTCCACCTTCGCCCTCAGTTCCCGGGATCTGCTGGTCCCGTTCGCTGCCGGAGTCCTCGTGACCGTGGTGGCGGCGCTGGCGCCGGCCCGCCGCGCCACCCGCGTCGCGCCGCTGGCCGCCCTGCGGCCCGAGGCGCCGGCGATGAGCGGGCCGGCGTCGCGTCCGGTGCGGGTGGGCGCCCTGATGGCCGGGGCCGGTGTCGTCCTGCTGAGTGGCGGCGTGGCCCTCGCGCTCCTGGACTGGGGCACGGCGCCAGCGCTCGCCCTCGGGATGGCGGGCGGCCTGGCGAGTCTGGTCGGCACGGTGCTGGTCGCGCCGGCCTTCGTGCCGTGGCTCGCCCGGCGACTGGGGCGTCCGCTGGCCCGCCTCGGCGGGGCACCGGCCGAGCTCGCCGGCGAGAACGCGGTCCGCAACCCCACCCGGGCTGCGGCGACGGCGAGTGCCCTGTTGCTCGGGGTGGCGCTCGTCACCATGATGACGACCGGCGCCGCCACCGGGCAGGCATCCATCGAGGCGCAGCTCGACCGGCAGTTCCCGGTCGACGTGCGGCTGTTCGGCCAGGAGGCCCCGCTCACCGACGCCCAGATCGGCCTCGTGCTGGGCCAGCCCACGGTCGCGGCGGCCACCTCGTGGTGGAGCGCCGAAGCGCGTCTCACCGGCTCCGCGATCGCTCCCGGCACCGTGACGGGGCTGGCCCCAGACGCTGCCACGGTGCTCCGGTCGCCCGACCTGATGGCCGGCCTCGACGACGCCACGGTGCTCGTCGGTCCGGACGCCCGCGTGGACGACGGCATCCCCCTCACGGTCACCGGGCCGGACGGGACGCGGACGCTCACCGCCCGCGTCCGGCCCGACCTGTCCGCCCCGATCGTCAGCGCCGCCACGGCACGCGCGCTGGACGCCCACGCCCAGCGCTCGCTGGGCATCCGGCTGACCGCCGACGCGGATCCCGTCGCGGCCCCAGATGCCCTCGCGGAAGCCGCTTCCGCCGTGGCCCCCGTGCTCGCCGAGAGCGGGGCGTCCGCCCGCGTCGAAGTGGCCCGCATGATCGACGGGATCCTCGTCGTCGTGCTCGCCCTGCTGGCCGTCGCCGTGCTCATCGCGCTGGTCGGCATCGGCAACACCCTCGGCCTGTCGGTCCTGGAGCGCCGCCGGGAGTCCGGGCTGCTGCGTGCCCTCGGCCTCACGCGCGGACAGTTGCGCGCCTCGCTGGGGTGGGAGGCGCTGCTGCTCGCCGGCGTCGCCACGAGCGTCGGGGTGCTGCTCGGCAGCGGATACGGGCTCGCCGGCGTCGTCGTGCTGCTGGGTGCTGACGCGCCCGTGGTGTGGGTGTGGCCGGCGGCACGCATCGCGCTGATCGCGGCGATCGCGCTGCTGGCCGGCTGGCTGGCGTCCCTGCTACCGGCCACCCGGGCGGCGAGGGTGCCACCCGCCGCCGCGCTGGCTCGCGACGACTAGCCGGCCGGTCGCGCCGAAGTCTCGACTCTGACCAGCTCTGACTAGCCCGGACGCCGCCTGCCCGATCAAGTCCACCGCCTAGGGTGGACGGGTGAGCGCACTTCGCCTGTGGGGCAACGAGGACACGATCGAGCTGTCACGGATCAAACGGGTACGGGGGATACTGATCGCGATCATCGCGGTCACGTCGTTGACCCCGCTGGTGTTCGTGGCGCCCGACGACGCGCCGGTGATCGTCAACGTCTACAAGTACCTCGCCAAGACCGGGGCGTTCGTCGGGAGCATGCTGCTGATCTGGCAGTTCCTGCTGGGCTTTCGCGGCGTCGTCTCGTCGGTGTTCCCGGATCTGACCTGGGTGGTCGAGCTCCACAAGTGGCTCGGCCAGTTCGGTGTGCCGATCATCGCACTGCACCCGATCTTCATCGGGCTCTACTACGGGGCGACTGAGGGCACGAACATCTACGCGCTCGACCTCGGCGATCCGTTCTCGCAATGGGTGCTGCTCGGCATGATCACGCTCGGGGTGATCGCGTTCGTGGTGGTGACGTCGGTGTTCTTCCGGGATCAGCTCGGCTTCTACCCGTGGCTGTACACCCACCTGTCGTCGTACCTGATCCCGCCGTTCCTGTTCGTCCACAGCTTCCTGCTGGGGCCCACGATCCAGCACACGCCGATGCGGTTCTACTGGTGGTTCTTCGCCGGGGTCGTCGCGCTGATGTACCTGTACCGGATGCTCCACAAGCTCGGGGTGGGCAGCCGTACCTACCGCGTGACGGGCGCACGCGAGGTGGCCGATTCCACCACCGAGGTCGTCATGGAGACCTCCACGCGGCCCTTCCTACCCGCGCCGGGGCAGTTCGTGTACCTGCGCCACTCGCTCGGTGAGAACAGCCACCCCTACACCGTGTCCACCTACGACCCCCAGCGACGTCGGCTCGGTGTGACGGTGAAGGAGGAGGGCGAGCAGACTGCCCGCCTGCAGGAGGCGTCCGAGGGTCTCGAACTCATCGTGGACGGCCCCTACGGGGTGTTCACGCGGGACGCCCTGGCGACGGATCTGCCCGTGGTCATGATCGCCGGCGGCATCGGGATCACCCCCTTCCGCCGCCTGTGGGAGACGCTTGAGCAGGAACAAAGCCGTGAGGCGCACCTCGTCTACGGCAGCGAGTACGCATCCGACATCGCCTACCGCGACGAGCTCGATGCGCTGGAGCACGTGAACGTCGTGCACGTGCTCAACGAGGAGCCGGACTTCGACGGTGAGACGGGCACGGTGACCATCGAGGTGCTCCAGCGCCATCTGCCGCGCGAGCTGAGCGACTATCAGTTCCTCATCTGCGGGCCGCCCGCCATGATCCTGACCCTGGAGGAGAGCCTGCACGACGCCGACGTCCCCCCGGACCAGGTGACCCACGAGCTCTTCGCCACCTGACCGCAGGTTTCAGGCGGGGCGTCCGGCCGGGATGATGGTGCGCGCGGACGCTGGCGGCGGCGTCAGGATCCCCCGAGGCGCCGCAGGGCGGCGATGGCGATCTCGCGGTCGGTGGTCTGCCAGAAGCCGGGCATCGAGGCGCGCAGGAAACTGCCGTAGCGGGCCTTGCGCAGCCGCGGGTCGAGCACCGCGACAAGGCCCCGGTCGCTGAGGCGGCGGATGAGGCGTCCGCTCCCCTGGGCGAGCAACAGCGCTGCGTGGTGCGCAGCCACCGTCATGAAGCCGTTGCCACCCGACTCCTGCGCCGCCTGTTGACGCGCCCGCATCAGCGGCTCGTCGGGCCGCGGGAACGGGATCTTGTCGATGATCACGAGCTGGCAGGTGTCCCCGGGCACGTCGACGCCCTGCCACAGGCTGAGGGTGCCGAACAGGCTGGTCGCAGGTTCGTCGATGAATCGTCGGGTGAGCTCCGAGAGTTGGGCATCGCCCTGGCACAGGAACGTCAGCTTCGGCAGCTCGGCGCGGCAGTGCCGGGCGGCCGCCTCCGCGTTGCGCTGCGAGGCGAACAGCCCCAGCGTCCGACCCCCGCACGCCCAGACCAGCTCGGCGATCTCGGCGAGCGCCTCGCCACCGATGCCGTCACGCGACGGGTTCGGCAGGTGCTCGGCGATGTACAGGATGCCCTGGCGGGCGTAGTCGAACGGCGAGCCGACGTCGAGCGCACGCCACTCGTGTCCGGTGGGATCGTCCGGGGCGCTCGCCCCGTCCCGCAGCCGCTCGTCGCGCCACAGCCCCACGGTCCGCGCGACGCCCTCGAATTCTCCGCCCAGCTTCAGTGTCGCCGAGGTGAGGATGCTCGGCGTCCGCGCGAACACCTTGTCGCGCATCAGCAGCGCCACATCGAGGGGGGCGATCACCAGCCAGCGCCCCGCCCTCTCACGCTCGCTGAGCCAGAGCACGTCCCCATCGCCCAGGACGGCCATCCGCTCGGCGACATCCAGGATTTCCTTGGCGGCTGCGCCCGCCTGCTTGTCCTCGGCGTCGTCCGACTTCGTCAGCACGCCGGCCACTCGGCGCGTCACCTCGCGCAGACGCCCCAGCACGGCGAAGACCGCGGCGTCGGGATCGGTGATGCGGTCGGGCTCGGTGTCGGCCAGGACCCCGGCCAGCTCGTCGGCCAACTCCATGAAGGCGACGCCGAGGTCGTCCTCGATCCCCGACAGGCAGCGCCGCGCCACGCGCTCGATCTGTTGCGGGCTCAACTCGGCGGACGCCGCGCCCGTCACCCGACCCACCAGCTCGTGGGCCTCGTCGATGATGAGCCGGTCGTGCTCCGGAAGCGCGGTGTTGCCGTGCATCGCGTCGATGGCGAGTAGCGCATGGTTGGTGACGACGAGCTGGCTGCCCCGTGCCGTCTCGCGCGACTTCTCCACGAAGCAGACATCG
Source organism: Propionibacteriaceae bacterium (assembly GCA_030450535.1). GTDB lineage: Bacteria > Actinomycetota > Actinomycetes > Propionibacteriales > Propionibacteriaceae > Propioniciclava. The sequence goes on along the minus strand of JAKDIK010000047.1, from coordinate 4,973 downwards.
CCGAACGGGCAGTTCGCGGCGCCGAGGCACTCGCGGACCGGTACCGATACCTGCGCCCACGCCGCCGCGGTGTGGGTGGGGGCGTCGTCGCGGTCGCCGGGGGCGTCGGCGTCCAACTGCTCGCGGGCCCACTCCCGCAGCGCCACGACCTCGGCGCCGAGCACGCTGGCGGCGTCCGCCCCCGGCGCCGAGCGCAGGCTCTCGGCGACGTCCGCGCCGCCGAGCAGACTCGCCTGGCCCGGGTCGACGCCGTCGATGACGCGGTGCAGGCACGCGTAGTTCGTGCGGCCCTTCAGAATCGCGTGGGTGACTCGGCGGCCGGTCACCTTCGCGGCCGCATCCACCGCGGCAGGGATGTCGGTGTGCGCCAGTTGCGCCTGCAGCGCCAGCGTCGCGGTGGCGACGACGATGCGCTCGTTCGGGTGCTCGTGGAGCCGCGCCAGCGCGGGCGCGAGGTAGCCGAGCGACTTGCCGGTACCGGTGCCGGCCTGGACGAGCAGGTGCTCGCCGGCGTCCATGGCGTGGGCGACCGCCTCGGTCATCCGCGCCTGACCCTCGCGCGGCTGCCCCCCGATGCGGGCGACGGCCTCGGCAAGAATTCCCGCCGCGTCCCCCTGGTCGTCCGCCAGCCGCTTGCCCGTCAGGCGCTTCCCCGTCACCGCTTCACCGTAACGGACGCCGGCGCCCCGATGATCCCGGCGCCACGCGGCCTGTGGACAACGCGCTGCGCGGACCGCGCCGGCGTCGGGACGCGCTCAGATGAACCGCACCCAGTTCGGACCCTCGCCGGTGGCGACGCGATCGAGCTCGGTCAGCCGGCCGTCCTCGGCCACGGCGACCAGGCTGACCTTCCCGGACGCCTCGCCCGCGACCACCAGTCGGGTGCCGTCGGGGGTGACATTGAATCCGCGCGGCTGGGTCTGGGTGTCGGTGAACTCGACCACGTCGGCCAGGTGGCCGTCGGCGTCCAGCCTCACCGAGGCTAGTGTGCTCTCGGTCCGCTCGGAGCACACGAGGAACGCCTCGCCAGCCGCGAGATGCAGGTCGGCGCCCCAGACGAGGTGCCCCTTTTGGGGATCGGCCCCGTACTCGCTGTCGCTCAGCCCGCGGTCGGTGGTGTGGGTGCGCAGCGACTCGGCGCGGGTGAGGACGCCGGTGTCCGGGTCGCGGTCGAACCGGATGGCCTCGGCAGTGAACTCGGTGAGCAGGTAGGCCGACTGCTCGCCGTCCGACAGCACCAGGTGGCGCGGCCCGGTGCCCTGCGCGACACCCACCGTGGGCGGGTCGAGGGGGGTCAGCGTGCCGTCGCTGCCCAGCGCGCACTGTGCGACGAGGTCGTCCCCCAGCGCGACGAAGTAGGCGTGCTGTGACGCCTTGTCGGCGACGACGCAGTGGATGTTGGCGTGCTCGACGGGTGCCGTCCGCTCCCCGAGCACCCCGTCGGAGACCGGCCAGCCCGCGCCCCAGCCGCCGTGGTAGGACGCGCCCAGCAGAACCGCCCCGTCGCGCGCGAGCGCAAGGTAGGCGAGCGGATCGGCGACCCCGGTCCTGGAGACCTCGCTCAGCGCACCGGTGGCGGGGTCGAACGCCAGGGTCACGATCGCAGGTTCGGGCTCCTTGGTCGCGCAGTAGACGAGCCGGCGTGCGGCGTCCACCGCGAAGGTGCCGCATCCCGCACCGACCTGGGAGGTGGCGACCACGCGCAGCGCCTCATCGCCGACGGCGAGGGTGGAGATCGTGCCCGCCTTGGCGTTCCCGACGAGGGCCAACAGGTTTTCCGTCATGGTTCCATCGTAGGTGGGCGGACGCCCGCGCCGCCGTGGCCGAGGGCCGATCTGCACGGTCAGGACGCCTGTCCCTCGGTGAACGGCTCCAGCTCTCCTGCCAGATCATCGTTCACGCGGGCCACGACCCGGGTTCCGTCGGCGGTGTGCTCGGTGGTGGTGATCTCGCCCGTCTTGTGGATGCGGTCGACGAGGTCATGGCGGGCATACGGGATCAGCACCCGCACCTCGACCGGCGGGCGCGGCAGCCGCTCCTCGACACGGGCGCGCAATTCGTCGATCCCGGCGCCCGTCCGGGCCGAGACGAACAGGGCGTCCGGGGCAAACGTCCGCAGGGGGACGAGTGCGTCGGCGTCCGCCACATCGGTCTTGTTGAAGACGATCTGCTCGGCGAGGCCGCCCGCCCCGATGTCGTTGAGGACCGCACGGACGGCGTTGATCTGGCCGACCGGATCGGGATCGGACGCGTCGACCACGTGGACGAGGAGATCGGCGTCCGCCGACTCCTCCAGGGTGGAACGGAACGCCTCGACCAGGTCGTGCGGCAGGTGCCGGACGAAACCCACGGTGTCGGTGAGGGTGAAGACGCGGCCATCAGCGCTCTGACTGCGGCGGGTGGTCGGGTCGAGGGTCGCGAACAACGCATCCTCGACCAGGACGCCGGCCCCGGTGAGCCGGTTGAGCAGCGACGACTTGCCGGCATTGGTGTAGCCGACGATCGCCACGGACGGGATCTGGTTGCGGCGCCGCTCGGCCCGCTTGGTGTCACGCACGGCGTCCATCTCGCGCAGCCGCCTTCGGAGCTGGGAGATGCGGTGGCCGATGCGACGGCGGTCGGTCTCGATCTTCGTCTCGCCCGGGCCGCGGCCGCCAATGCCGGCGCCGCCCGCCGCGCGTCCGCCGGCCTGCCGCGAGAGGTTGCCGCCCCAGCCGCGCAGGCGCTGGCGCAGGTACTGGAGCTGGGCGAGCTCGACCTGGGCCTTGCCCTCGATCGACTTCGCGTGCTGGGCGAAGATGTCCAGGATCAGGCCGGTCCGGTCGATGACCTTGACGCCGATCCGGTCCTCCAGATTGCGCAGTTGCGCGGGCTCCAGCTCGCCGTCGCAGATCACCGTGTCGGCGCCGGTCGCGACGACGACCTCGCGCACCTCGTCGATCTTTCCGCGGCCGATGTAGGTCGCCGGATCGGGGTGTGTGCGCCGCTGGACGAGACCCTCCAGCACCTCGGAGCCGGCGGTCTCGGCCAGCAGTTTGAGCTCGGCCATGGCGTTGTCGCTGTCGGTCTGGGAGCCGGTCGTCCAGACGCCGACGAGCACCACGCGCTCCAGTTGCAGCTCGCGGTACTCGACCTCGGTGATGTCGGCCAACTGGGTCGACATGCCCGCCACGCGGCGCAGCGACAGACGCTCGGCCAGCTCAAGCTGGTCACCGTCGTAGTCGGACGCCTCGGGATCGGCGTCCACGTCGTAGGTGTTGGTCATTCAGCCTCCTTGGGCCACGCGATCTCGCCGCGGGCCACGATCTCGGCCGGCCCCGTCAGCCAGGCCTGCCTGCCACGCAGCGTCACCTCGACGGTGCCGCCCGGCACGTCGATCCGCCACGTGGTCTGTTGCTTCTCGAGCGCCTCGTGATACGCGGTCGCCACGGCGACAGCGACGGTACCCGTGCCGCAGGACTCGGTCTCCCCCACACCGCGCTCATGGACGCGCATCCGCACGTGCCTTTCGCCCACGATCTCGACGAACTCGATGTTGACGCCCTGGGGGAAGTGCTCGGCCTCGAACACCGGGGGACGGCTCAGGTCGAGCTGGTCGAGGCGGTCGCGCCGGTCGAGGATGACGACCGCGTGGGGGTTGCCCACCCACACGGGGTCGGCCATCCACCGGCGCAGGTCGATGCGGATCGGCGAGCTCGTGTCGCCGAGCTGCGGGCGTCCCATCCAGACGCGCACGCGGCCGTCGCGCAACAGCTCAGCGTCGCGAGGGCCGGCGCGGGTGCCGATCGGGATCGACGTCGTGCCCGCAGGAACGAGCCCCTCCTCGACCAGGTAGCGGGCGAACACCCGCAGGCCGTTGCCGCACATCTCGGCCACGGAGCCGTCGGCGTTGCGGTAATCCATGAACCAGACCTCGGGATCGCCGGTCCAGCCATCGATGTGGCGGCCGCGAACGGCCCGCAGGACGCCGTCGCCGCCGATCCCGCCCCGGCGGTCGCACAGGAACCGGACGGCCCCGTCCGTTAGCCCCACGGTGTCATCGGGGTCGCTCAGCAGGACGAAGTCGTTCCTCGTCCCATGCCCCTTCGCGAAACCGACCATCCACTCATCCTTCCACACGGACCCACCGCTCCCAGATCCTGATGCGCTGGTCCCCGGACGTGGAGGTTCTCCACGCGCGTCCTCAACGCTGCCGGTCGCGACGGTGTTCCGCCGCGGCCGCCTGCGTCGCGTCCGCGATCGTCCGCGCCGCGCCCGGATCACCCGCGGCCAGCCAGGTGATGCGGTGGTCCCGGCGGAACCAACTCAGCTGGCGGCGCGCGAAACGCTTGGTGCGCTGGATCGTCTCGGCGCGGGCCTCGTCCTGCGTCAATTCCCCGGCCAGATGGCGCAGCACCTGGGCGTACCCGATGGCGACGGCGGCCGTCCGGCCCTGCCGCAGGCCGGCGTCCACGAGTCGGCGCACCTCCTCGACGAGCCCGGCCTCCCACATGGCCACCACGCGCTCGGCGATGCGGGCGTCCATGACCTCGCGGGGCACCTCCAGACCCCACGACCGCACCGCCTCGATCGCGTAGGTCCAGCGGGGCAGGTTCGGGGCATGGCTGCCGGTGAGCTCGAGGACCTCCAGCGCCCGCACCGTGCGGCGGCCGTTGCCGGGCAGGATCTCGGCGGCCGCAGCGGGGCTGCGACGCGCGAGCTCCGCGTGCAGCGCCTCGGGACCGGCCTCGGCCAGACGCCCCTCCCAGCGGGCCCGGACGCCGGCGTCGGTTCCCGGGAACTCGAACACATCCAGGATCGCTCGCATGTACAGCGCCGACCCGCCGACGACGATGGGCACGACACCGCGGCAGCGGCAGTCGGCGATCGCCGCGCGGGCGCGGGTCTGGAAGTCGGCGACGGTCGCCACCTGGGTCACATCGAGGATGTCCACGAGGTGGTGGACGATGCCGCGCCGCTCGGCCATCGTGGGT